>JAGWLJ010000018.1 GCA_028873275.1 Pseudomonadota bacterium | reverse complement strand
AACCTCATCGATGATGAAGTCAAGCGCATCGTCGAGGAAGCGCATGACAAAGCCCACACTGTCCTTACCGAACACCTGGACGAGCTCCATCGTATCGCTGCCGCGCTGCGAGAATACGAAACGCTGACCGGAGACGAGATCAAGGCGCTGGCCCGAGGCGAAAACATCCGCAAGCCGAATGGCGATGCCGCAGTGAAAAAACCAGCTCCATCTCTCCCCTCCTCCCGCGCCAGAAAAGCGGCTATGGGTGAGCAGCCGGCAAGCGATTCCTCTCCTGCGGCTTAACCAAGCGGGTTGCAGTGCTTCAATTAAATCTTATGCCCACCGAATCGCTCAGCGATCAGGCAGTCATGGGGACAGAGGAGTAATACCTGAAGCGGTAGATCAGCTTTTTGGCGTTTCAGAGGCAGTCTTGGGATTGCGCATGGCATCCACCGCGTTCTGCAGGTCTTCATACGGCAGCGCGCCCGGCACCAGCCTGTCGCCCACGATAATGGCGGGGGTGCCCCGAATGCCGATATCCTCGGCCATTTTTCGGTTCTTTTCCAGCTCAGCCATAATATAGGGCTTTCCCATCTCCGCTTTCAGCTTGTCGGCGCCGATGCCCTGTTCCTTGGCCAGCTTCATAATGGTTTTCTCATCGAACTTGCCGGTGGTGCTCATGAGCGCCGTATGGAAGGCAAAATATTTTTCCGGCGCGATGTTATATACCGCCAGCGCCGCGCGCGCCGCCAACACCGAATCTTCCGACAGGATGGGGAATTCCTTGAATATGACGCGTACTTTCTTGTCCTGGTCGAGCAGCTTGGTCATCTCCGGAAGCATATGCTTGCAATAACCGCAATGGTAATCGAAAAACTCGACCACCGTCATATTCGCCTTGCTGCTGCCAACCATGGGCGAATGCGCATCGCCCAGCAATTCGTCCTTGTGGCTGCCAATGGCATCCTGAGCATGCTTCGCACTGTCCGACGCCTGTTTTTCATGCAGCTTTTCTATAGCCTGCATGATGATATCGGGGTTGTTGAGCAGTGTCTGCTTTACCAGGTCCGGCAGCTCGCCATGCGTCACCGGCGCGGTGCTGCTGGCGACCGGCTGGTCATCCGCCCATGCCGCTGCGGCCAGCGGCATCATGAAGGTAGAAAACAGCAAGGCAAGGCGGGGAAAATGCATAAGAACTCCTCATGAAAATGTACTGTCTATGTAATCACCAGCCTGAAAAAAGTATAGAGAAAAAACTCAAAAGTGACTTGCTTCCTCTTTTTTCTCTCGCTGCAGATCAAGCGCGCGCGCCTTGACGTCTTGCGCGCGCTGACGGGCCGGGCCGTCCTTCAGCAGCTTCAGCGCCTGCTCCACCTGCGACAGCGCTGTCTTTGGATCGTCCTCGAGCGATGCCTCTTCGGCCAGCGCCAGCGATGCCATGCCCTGGTTACCGGCTTTCCCGTAAGCGGTCGCCAGCCAGCGCCAGGAGGAAGCGTTGGAATCATCGAGCTGGGTGGATTTCTCCAGATGCTGGATGGCGGAAGGAACAAGCAACGGCTCATTCTGCGCCATCTCCACCTTAGCCAGATCGGCCAGTATCAGCGGCGAATCAGGCAGCAGCTTCACCGCCTCGCGGTAGGAAGAGAGCGCTTCTTTGGGACGGTTGTTCTCGAACAGTATCTGTCCTTTTAATTCGTGGAAGAACGGGTCGTTCGGTGATTCGGCGATCAGGCCGTCCATTTCCGCCAGCGAGCGTTTGAGATCGGGCATTTTATAATAGGCGATGGCGCGGGCCATGCGTGCCGGCACGCTCTTGTTCGAGAGCGGATACCTGGCCAGCGTATGCTCCGGCGATTCAAGAAATCCATAGAGCTTGGCGACCATGCGCGCATGCGGCAGGTCGAGCGCATGGGGATAGGTGCCTTCGGGAATTTTAGATGTTTCGGCATGGTCGCGCACATGCTCGATGCGCAGAGATGTCAGCGGATGCGTCAGCATGTAGGGATCGGGCGAGCCGCCATGCTCTCGCTCGTGCCGCCGCAGCAGCTCAAATACCTTCAAAAGGCCGCTGGCTGAAATACCCAGTTTATCCAGCGCGTTCAGTGCTGACTGGTCGGCCGCTTCCTCATGAGCGCGGGTGAAGGCAAGATAGTTGCGCATGACCGTCTGCTGGCCGCCGGTAATGACGGCCGCCGCCGCTTCCGGCTGGCGGGAGGCAGCGGCCGCTGCTGCGCCCAGCACGAAGGTCAGGATACTGCCCAGCTCGGCATTCTTGAGCTGCTCCGCTCCCTGTGCCAGATGACCACCGACGATATGGCCGCTTTCATGCGCCATGACGCCGATCAGCATGTCGGGCGAATCGCACGCCTCGATCAATCCGGTATGAATAAACATATTCGCGCCGCCGGCGACATAGGAATTGAGGGCATCATCCTCGACGATGAAGAGATGAACCGCCGAGGGCTTGAGCGCATCGGCCTTGAAGATCGGATCGGCTTCCAGCCGCAGCGTATGCTCAATCTCGGCGTCGCGAATCAGTGGCACAGCTAACGCCTGGCCGCTGAAGCACATGGCGAGCGCAAAGCAAAATAAGCGTTTCAGAAAAGCGGCGAGTCTCATCCGCCCGCACTATACAGGCTTGGCGGCGCTCATCTCCAGCATTTTTTCCAGCGGAAGGCGCGCGCGTTTCATCAGTTCGTCCGAAAGTGTGATGGCGGGCGCGCGATTTATCATGCAGTGATAAATCTTCTCCAGCGAATTAAGCTTCATGTATGGGCAGCTATTGCACGACACGCAGGTGCCGCCGGAAACGCCGGGGACGTCATGGAATATGCTTCCCGGCGAGCGTTTTTTCATCTCGTGCAGGATGCCTGGCTCGGTCAGAACGATAAACTCCCCGCCTGCATGCTGTTCGCTGAAACGAATCAGGGAAGAAGTGGACCCTATATGCACAGCATGGCGCAGCAGCTGCTCCGGACATTCAGGATGGGCGATAATGCAGGCTTGCGGGTGGCGCGTCTTGAGCCTGACCAGTTCCTGCTCCGAAAACCGCTCATGCACGATACAGGAGCCGTTCCACAGCACCATGTCCCGGCCAGTTTTTTTGACGAGATAGGCGCCGAGGTATTTATCAGGCGCGAAGATGATTTTCCTGTCGGCGGGAATCTGACGGATGATCGATTCGGCGTTGCTCGAGGTCACAATGATGTCCGACATCGCCTTGATCTCTGCCGAGCAGTTGATGTAGGTCACCACCATATGATCGGAATACTGCTCCTTAAATTGGCGGAACGCCTCCGGCGGACAGGATTCCTCGAGTGAGCAGCCGGCCTTCATATCCGGCACCAGTACGAGCTTTTCCGGATTAAGAATCTTAGCCCCCTCGGCCATGAAGCGCACACCGCAGAACACGATAACATCCGCCTCCGTCCTAGCGGCGCGGCGCGCCAGGTCAAGCGAATCACCCACATAATCAGCCAGATCCTGAATCTCGTCTTCCTGGTAATAATGGGCCAGTATGACGGCATTCATCTCGCGCCGCAGGCGATGGATTTCCTCTTCGTAGTCAATGCGGACGGCGGGAAGCATTATTCCCTCTTGTGTCCTGAGATCAAACGGTTGCATAGTATGGTGTTCGCATATAATAAATTTAGAATATACCATAGCACAGGCAAAATCGTTAATTAAATTAAAAATCGGAGAGATGGCGATGCGCCCTTTAGCCTTGTTTTTAGCGGGTTTTTTCCTTCCACTGGCCGCTTGCACCGTCGAGCAGCGCAATGGGCAGGAGGTGCAGCTGGCGCCGCCGCTGGTTGCCGGCAATGTATGGGAAACCACCCGGCAGGTGACGTTACCGGACGGTCGGGTCTGCACGGTATCGGCGGGCGAGATGAATGTTACCCAGCGCAGCCGCAACGGCACGATAATGAGGCAGGTGGCTACCTCTTATTCCCTGAACCCCGGTGATCGCTACCGGGTGATCATCGACGGGGATGTGCACGAAACGCAGGAAGGGTGGTTCAATACCAGCGAATCCGAGCAGATCATTCATAATTTGATGACGCATGACACGGTCTATACGGAGCTGCAGGAAAGAGTGATCGACGATTCCAACGAATGGAAACGCGCCAATAATAAGATCCGGCTGGATGGTTTCGCAACGCAGTACAAAGCCTGCGAACGCTTCGTCAGTTCGGGCCGAGCGCCTTCACAATAGCATCGCCCATTTCACCGGTCCCTACTCTGGTCATGCCGGGCTGCATGATATCGGCCGTGCGCAGGCCCTGATCGAGCACGTGCATCACCGCCCGCTCCAGATGGTGCGCTTCCTGCACCAGCTCGAAGGAATATTTCAGCATCATGGCAAAGGAAAGAATGGTCGCGATCGGGTTAGCGATACCTTTGCCGGCGATATCCGGCGCCGAGCCGTGCACCGGCTCAAATACTCCCGGTGTTCCTGGCTCACCCATCGAGGCCGAGGGAAGCATGCCCAGCGACCCCGTGAGCTGAGAAGCGATATCCGAGAGAATGTCGCCGAACATATTGGTGGTGACTATCACGTCAAACTGCTTGGGATTGCGCACCAGCTGCATGGCGGCGTTGTCGACATACATATGTGAGAGATCGACATCGCGGTAGCTTTCCTTATGGACGGCGATAACCTCTTCGCGCCACATTTCCGTGCATTCAAGCACGTTGGCCTTGTCCACCGAGCAGACACGCCGTTGGCGTTTCTTCGCCAGCTCGAAGGCAACGCGGGCAATGCGGGTCACTTCGGGGCTGGTATAAACTTCGGTGTTGAAGCCCCGGCGTGTGCCGTCCGGAAGCTGCTCAACCCCTCTCGGCTGGCCGAAATAAATCCCGCCTGTCAGCTCGCGCACGATGATGATATCAAGGCCGGCCACAACGTCCCGCTTGAGCGTCGAAGCATCGGCCAGCGCGTCATAGCACAAGGCGGGACGCAAATTGGCAAATAAGCCCAGCTCCTTGCGCAGCCCCAGAAGACCGCGTTCCGGGCGTGAGCCGTAAGGCAGGCCTTCCCATTTCGGGCCGCCGACCGCGCCCAGCAGGATAGCGTCTGCTTTCCTGGCTTTGGCAAGCGTCTCGTCGGGAAACGGCGTGCCGGTGGCATCATAGGCGCTGCCGCCGATAAATGCCATGCTGGTGGTGAATTTTACCGGCCCGTGCTGGCTGAACCAACCGATGACCTTTTCCGTTTCGGCGACCACTTCGGGGCCGATGCCGTCGCCGGGAAGAAGGAGGATGTGTTTACTCGGCATATAACCACGACATCTGCTGTTGTTGTTTTACCTCGTAAGATGCAATGGCATCGAGCTTCTGCAGTGTCAGCCCGATATCATCCAGCCCGTTCAGCAGGCAATGCTTGCGGAAGGGTTCGATGTCGAAGCGGTACGCCGGAATATTTTGCCCCTCGGCCTGCACCGTCTGTTTTTCCAGATCGACGTTGACAGGTTTGCCCGCCTCGGCGGCGCGCGCCAGTTGCGCGATGCTGTCCTTGGGCAATATCACCGGCAGAATGCCGTTCTTGAAGCAGTTGTTGAAAAAGATATCAGCGAAGGACGGAGCGATGACGCAGCGTATGCCGAAATCCAGGAGCGCCCAGGGCGCATGCTCACGGCTGGAGCCGCAACCGAAATTAGCGCCGGAAACAAGAATCTGCGCCTTGTCATAAGGTGATCGGTGCAGCACGAAAGCGTCATTTTTCTTTCCGCTCACATCATAGCGCATTTCATAAAATAACCCTTCCTTCAGGCCGGTGCGCTTGATGGTTTTTAGGAATTGCTTGGGGATGATCATGTCGGTATCGACATTGTCGATCATCAGCGGCGCGGCGATGGCGGTGAGGGTGGTGAATTTCTGCATTACTCCATCCCTCTCACATCTGTCAGCTTTCCCGTCACCGCCGCCGCTACGGCCATGGCCGGGCTGACCAGATGGGTACGGCCGCCCCGGCCCTGCCTGCCCTCGAAATTGCGGTTGGAGGTGGAAGCGCAGCGCTCGCCCGGCTCCAGCCTATCGGCATTCATGGCCAGGCACATCGAGCAACCCGGCTCGCGCCACTCGAAGCCGGCATCGAGAAAAATCTTATCGAGCCCTTCCTTTTCTGCCTGCTCCTTGACCAGGCCGGAGCCCGGCACCACCATGGCCAGTTTGATGCTTTTGGCCACATGCCGGCCCTGCGCCAGCTTCGCCGCCTCACGCAGATCCTCAATGCGGCCGTTGGTGCAGGAACCGATGAAAATCTTATCCACCGGCACATCGGTCAGCTTCATGCCCGGTGTCAGGCCCATATATTCGATAGCGCGCTCGATATTTTTCTTCTTCGCCTCATCGCTTTCCTGCTGTGGATCAGGCACGCTAGCGGTGATCGGTAGCACCTGCTCGGGGCTGGTGCCCCAGGTTACCTGCGGCGAGATATCCTGCGCGCTCAGCGTAATCACCGCATCGTAATGCGCGCCTGCGTCGGACGGCAAGGTTTTCCAATACGCCACCGCCTTGTCCCACTCGGCTCCTTTAGGCGCCATCGGGCGGCCCTTGATATAGGCGAAGGTGGTTTCATCCGGCGCGATCAGCCCGGCGCGCGCTCCCGCCTCGATCGACATGTTGCATACCGTCATGCGGCCTTCCATGGAGAGGGAGCGAATCGCCTCTCCCGCATACTCGATGACATAGCCGGTGCCGCCCGCCGTCCCGATTTTTCCGATGACGGCAAGCGTTATGTCCTTGGCTGTCACGCCCAGCGTCAGTTTTCCGTCCACACGCACCAGCATGTTCTTTGCATGACGCTGGATCAGCGTCTGCGTGGCCAGCACGTGCTCGACCTCGCTGGTGCCGATGCCGAAGGCCAGCGCGCCGAACGCGCCGTGCGTGCTGGTATGCGAATCACCGCAGACAATGGTCATGCCCGGCTGGGTGAAGCCCTCCTCGGGGCCTACAATGTGCACGATGCCCTGGCGCTTGTCGTTCATGCCGAAATAGGTAACGCCGAACTCCTTGCAGTTTTGTTTCAGCGTCTCCACCTGAATACGCGAGGTTTCGTCCTTGATGATGCCCTGCTTGCGCTCCGGCGTGGTGGGCACGTTGTGGTCGGGCACGGCCAGCGTGGCGTGCGGGCGATGCACCTTGCGGCCGCTGGCACGCAGCCCCTCAAAAGCCTGCGGGCTGGTCACCTCATGCACGAGGTGCCGGTCGACATACATCAGGCAGGTGCCGTCGTCCTGCTGGTGAACAAGATGCGATTCCCAGATTTTATCGTAAAGGGTGCGAGGCATATTGACGTAAGATTAACTTCTGCTAATTTTAATGGAAGAGGCAGATTGTGCGATAAGAAAGACCAAATTGCAATGAAAGAATCCCATATCAGGCAATACTGGCAACAAGTAGAAAGATGGTTCACTGAGGGATTGGGCAAGGACCGGGTTATGGCCAATCAGGCCGGAATTTCCCTTTCTTTCGACCTTGATGATAAAAAGCAATTCGAGCAATTAAACCGTTTTGGCGATCTGGCGGTATGTGCCGGAGTAAACTTCCTGCCCTCTCAGAAGCTCGATAGAAATGCCACCCAGGTATCCGTTCTGATTTCCGCGTCCACTCCGGTCAAATCGCTCCTGCCTGTCGCCTACGGTATGGCTATCCGCTCAACAGAAAAGCCCAATGGAGAGACACATCGGCCCATTACGCAGGACGAACCAGAGTATGTTCTTACGCATTTAACAGGCGTGCCGTGGAAACACGTGCTTGATTCGCCGTACTACAGTCACGTGGTGGAAGCAGTACTTCCCGAACCTGCTGATGCATCAACTCGTGCCAAACAAGAATTTGGCGTAGGGATAGCGTTACGCCCGAGCAGGGCAACCACCAGAATGGAAATTGATGATTGGCTGAAGCACCAGACGCAGGTAGAAACTGAACGTGGTATACCACCGCGCACTATGGTGCCGGGCGATTGGGTCTTGAGCTTAGGGATTCAGAACGCGCAAACCGTGGAGCATATCCTGAAGAATACCCTGCCGAAAGCCTTCAGCAAAGAACGCTAATCCGGAATTAATCGCTCTGCGATTCCTGCGCCTCTTCCTTTTTCTCCGTAATCCTCGCCGCTTTGCCGGTCAGGCCGCGCAGGTAATACAGCTTGGCGCGGCGGACGGTGCCCTTGCGCACCAGCTCGACGCTGTCGACGCGCGGGCTATAGAGCGGAAATACGCGCTCGACGCCTTCGCCATGGCTGATCTTGCGGACGGTGAAGGCGGAGCGTGCGCCGGCGTTTTTTATGCCGATGACGAGGCCTTCGAACGCCTGAATACGCTCGCTGTTGCCTTCTACGATGCGCACGTTGACGCGCACGGTGTCGCCGTGGGTGAAGCTGTCCAGGCGCTTGCCCTCGGCCAGCTTTTTCATCTGCGCATGCTCTAATTTCTGCAATGTATTCATGGTCCTAATCCTTCTTCATCAAATCGGGGCGCCGGGCCGCCGTCAGTTGTCTTGCCTGCTCCAGCCGCCACCTGCGGATATGCTCGTGGTTGCCGGAAAGCAGCATCTCAGGCACCGGCCTGCCCTTCCATAAAGGCGGCCTAGTATAATGAGGATATTCAAGCAGTCCAGCATATTCTGACAGGGGGGCGAAACTTTCCTCGCGCACCGCCCCTTCCTTGGTCACCCCCGGCAGCAGCCGCACGCAGGCGTCCAGCAGGGCCATGGCGGCGATTTCCCCGCCGGAAAGCACGAAATCGCCCAGGGAGACTTCCAGCATGTCGTGATGCTCGATCACCCGCTGATCCACTCCCTCGAACCGGCCGCAGAGGAGTATCAATCCCCGCGAAAGCGGGGATCCATTTGAAAATACCATATCCTGCGCCAATTTTTGCGTAATCGGGGTCCCGCGCGGGCTGAAATAAATAACCGTTGCCTCCGGCAGCAAGCGTTTTGCCGCCTCCACCGCCTCGTCCACCACATCCGGCTTCATCACCATGCCGGTGCCGCCGCCATAGGGTCTATCATCGACGGTTCGGTACCGGTCATGGGCAAAGTCGCGAATATCCATGGCTTCAAGTGACCACAGTCCTTTTTCCAGCGCCTTCCCTGCCAGCGAATGCCCTAGCGGGCCGGGGAACATCTCGGGAAACAGGGTCAGGACAATAGCCGAAAACACTGGGGAGGCATTCATTCCTTTTCCTCCTCATAATCCGGCGGGAAGACTACGACATACCCCTCCTCCGCCCTCACCTCTCCGACAAAGGGCGCTTTGAACGGCAGCATTTCCATTTTGCCGCTTTCCAGCTCGATCTCCACGATATCGCCCGCGCCGAAATTATACACCTGCGTTATTTTGCCATAGGGCTTACCATCGGCCAGCCGCGCCTCGATGCCGGTCAGCTCGCGGTAATACCATTGGTTGGGTTTGCGTTCGGGCAGCCTGGCTGCGGCAGCGAATAATTCGGTGCCTTTGAGCAGTTCTGCCGCATTGCGCTCGGTGATTCCCTCGATAGCGGCAATGAAAACCTGTCCCGATATACCCTTATGCGCCAGCCGGAAACGGCGCTTCTTCCCAGCATCCGACAACTCGCCACAGGAAAATATAGCTTCAGGAGGATCGGCAAGGCTCCTGAGCTTCACTTCTCCGCGTATTCCATGCGGGGCGACAATAATGCCGATTTTAATAAGATTGGGCCGCGTCATTTACGGCCTGGAATGGCTTAAGCAGCCGCGGGAGCGGCAGTACCCTCAGCGGCAGGCGCGGCACCTTCGCCACCCTTATCCTTGCGGGGCTTGCGGGCGGCGCGCTGGGCCGGCTTGGTGTCCACAATCCCGGCCTTGTTGAAGAAGCCGTGCACGCGGCTGGATATCTGGGCGCCGACCGAGAGCCAGTATTTGGCGCGCTCCGCGTCGATGGTGACGCGTTTGGGGTCTTCCTGGCCAAGAAGAGGGTTGTAAGTTCCTATTCTTTCAATGAATTTACTGTCACGCGGGCTGCGCGAGCTGGTAACGACAATGCGATAATAGGGGCGTTTATGGGTCCCGGCGCGGGAGAGGCGGATCGTGGTCGGCATGGTTTCCTTGCAACAAAAACAGTTTAAGGGCGCGCTTTGTAGCAGGATTCCCTAGGTTGGTAAAGAAGAAAATGGTATAGTGGTTATAAAGGGGTATAAGATGCGGGCTATTGCCGTGAGCGCCATGACCAAACGCTGGCTTCCAGCCATAAAATTCTCCTTTGATCCCAAGCCCCTCTACCGCACTCTCATCCACGGCCTGACCCGTAAAATCTATCGCCCGCGCTATATTGGCTTCGAGAATATCCCGGCCACCGGCCCGGTGGTGCTGATCAGCAACCACGTGTCCTATATCGACGGCCCACTGATCGATGCGGGCTGCAACCGGATTGTGCGCTACCTGATCGATGAGGATATCTATAACCTGCCCGGCGTGCATTACATCATGAAACTGGGGCGCGCCATTCCCATCGCCCCCAACCGCAAGAGCGTTGAGGCGGCATTCGATGAAATTTCGGCCGGGCTGAGGGCGGGCGACGCCATCTGCATCTTCCCCGAGGGCTTCCTGACCTTTACCGGCAGCCTGGGCCGCTTCCGCCCCGGCATCGAGTGGATTATCCGGCGCGACGCTGTGCCGGTGGTGCCCATCGCCATCTGCGGCATGTGGGGCAGCGTGTTCAGCCGGAAATACATGAAGGCCGCACTGCGCTGGTGGCCGCGCCAGTGGCGCGGGCGCAGGGTGGATGTCATCTGCGGCGCGCCCATACCGCCGGAGAAGGTCAACGTCAACTACCTTCAGGAAATCGTGCTCAGGCTCAAATATTCGGTTGGGAATGCCTAGCCGTGCGAGCGTCCTGACACGGCTGTATCGCGGCTGGCCTCAACTCTCGCTTGCCATCTGGCTACCTGGTTATTCTTAAATTCGCTCTTCAGCCATTCGAATACAGCGAGGCTTTTTGCATCTCCTTCCTTGGGTGCAAGGGTAATACGAAAACTACCCGGTTCATTTTCACGTCCATGGCGGTGGCCTATCTCATATTTCTTCCCATTGACCTCCTGCGGGATAATCTCAAGCCCCATGTCGCGCCATGTTCGCGCCAATGCTTTAATCGTTTGCAGCGCATCGCCGATGGCAGAATCCTTGGCATCAGCATAAGCAATGGTCAGGACGGGGCGTTCTTTTCCCGTAGCGCGGTATTTGATGGTGCCCGGGGAATAAATGGCTTGATGATGATTGCGCGCGGGAAAAAAATCCCTAATGCCATATCTCGCTTCTTCGCCCGGAATATGGTCTTTTTGCGCTATTTTAGTTTGGAGAGTTTCGTTGAATTCAGCCGCAATGCGTTCGTTTTTAATGTTTAGCCTGGTTCGTGTCACACCATCCCCAAAAGATGTGATATCTTTATGCCCGTCCACCGTGCCATTCATGCTGTTAGAAGCGTCCTGCTGCATAACCCTTCCTCTTAGTTAAGAAATATTATGCATTTTAACATAAGTGATAAGGTTTTACAACGCGATTTAACGCCTGTAATAAAGCCTGCAG
>JAGWLJ010000259.1 GCA_028873275.1 Pseudomonadota bacterium | reverse complement strand
CGCTTAAGCAAGAGCGTGATGAGCGCAAGCCAGGTGAGCACCGAGGCGACGGCAAACGCCGCCTGGAAATTATACTCGTTATAAAGGATTTCCACATGCAGCGGGATGGTGGTGGTAAGGCCGCGGATATGGCCGGACACCATGGAGACCGCGCCGAACTCGCCCATGGCGCGGGCGTTAGAGAGCAGCACGCCATAGAGCAACCCCCATTTGATGTTGGGCAGGGTGATGGAATAAAATGTCCGCCAGCCGGACGCGCCGAGCATGATGGAGGCCTCTTCTTCCTCGGTGCCCTGCTCTTCCATCAGCGGAATCAGCTCGCGGGCGACGAAGGGGAAGGTGACGAAAATCGTGGCGATAACCAGCCCCGGCACGGCGAAGATGATCTGCATGTGATGCGCATTGAGCCAACCGCCGAGCACGCTGTTCGTACCGAAGAGCAGCACGTAAATCAGGCCGGAAATCACCGGCGACACCGAAAACGGCAGGTCAATAAAAGTAATGAGCAATTGCTTGCCGATGAAATCGAACTTGGCGATCGCCCACGATGCCGCCACGCCGAACACCAGGTTCAGCGGCACGGCGATAATGGCTACCAGCAAGGTAAGCCGGATGGCATCAATCGCCAGCGGGTCGGCAAGCGCCGCCATATACGCATGCCAGCCGCGCAAAAGCGCTTCGGCAAACACCACCGCTACCGGCATCATCACCAGCACCGTGATGAAACCGATGGCCACCGCCAGCAGCAGGAATCTGAGCCAGAACGGATCGGTGGTGGGAGATTGATGCTTCATGCGATTGCCGCCTTCCTGCCGCCCCAGGCCTGCAGCCAGTTGATGAGGAAAAGCAGTATGAAGGCGGAGACCAGCATGACGCAGGCCACCGCCGTCGCCCCGGCATAGTCATATTGCTCGAGCTTGGTGGCAATCACCAACGGCACGATCTCCGACACTTTCGGGATGTTGCCGGCGATGAAAATCACCGAGCCGTATTCGCCGAGGCCGCGCGCGAACGCCATGGCGAAGCCGGTTAAGAGCGAAGGCATGATGGTCGGAAACACCACCTGCCGGAACGTCTGCCATTTCGATGCGCCGAGGCAGAGCGCCGCTTCCTCCAGCTCGCGGTCGGCGTCCTGTAGCACCGGCTGTACCGTGCGCACAACAAATGGCAGCCCGACGAACAGCAGCGCAACCACGATGCCAAGCGGCGTGAAAGCGATGGAGATGCCGAACAGCGCGAAGAAGTGCCCGATCCAGCCCTTCGGCGCATAAAGCGCAGTGAGCGCAATGCCCGCCACGGCAGTCGGCAGCGCGAAGGGAAGATCGACCACCGCATCCATGATTTTCTTGCCGGGAAAATGGTAACGCGACAAGACCCACGCCACAATCAATCCGAAGAAGCCATTGAGCAGCGCCGCCACCAGCGAAAGCCCGAAGCTGATTTTATAGGCGTGCAGCACCCGCTCCGAAGCCACCGCATGCCAGAACGCAAGAGGCGTGAGCTTTGAGGCCTCCACAAATAGGCCGGAGAGCGGAATGATAACAACGGCGGCGAGATAGACGAGCGTGAACCCCAGCGCCAGCCGGAACCCCGGCAGGATGCTCGGCTCCACACGGATATGAAGCAGGCGCCGTTTCTTCACAGGGCAATATCCTCGATCATGAAACTCACGCGCTGCTGGCCGTTCCATTCAGAAAGCCGGAGCTGCCCCGCCACGTCCATCTCGCGGCCGCGCGAGGAGAGGAGCGCATCGCCCAACGCCGCCCCGACCGAACGGAAAGCAATCGCCGAAAGCCGCGCATGGCTGATGCGGCAGGAAAGGAGCGTCTTCACATGATGCTCACCGGCGAGATCGGGCTTTACGTTCAGCACATTTTTTAGCACCAGCCGCACATGCGGGTTGCCCTGGCCGAAGGGGCCTAAGCGCTCAAGATCAATGGCGAGTTTCGGCGTCGCCCCGGCGAGGCTTAATTGTCCGTCAATGAGGAGTGGTTTTGCGCCCGTTTCAACGCCGCGCATGCGGCCGAACAAAAATTCCGTGAAGGCCGGGATTCTGGATTCCTCGATGGAAAATCCCGCCGCCATGGCGTGTCCGCCGCCAGCCAGCAGCAATCCTGCTTCGCGCGCCGCAATCACCGCCGCGCCGAAATCGAACCCCGGCACCGACCGCGCCGAGGCCTTGCCGACGCCGCCATCCAGTGCAATCACGGCGACCGGCTTGTGGAATTTTTCCTTAAGCCTTCCCGCCACGATGCCGATCACGCCCTGATGCCAGCCCTCACCCGCCACGATGAGCGCCGGGCTCGCCGGATCGATGCTTTCAGCCTTGGCGAATGCCTGCTCCAGCACCATCATCTCGATCGCTTTGCGCTCGGCATTATGCTTATCGAGCTCGCGCGCCAG
>JAGWLJ010000258.1 GCA_028873275.1 Pseudomonadota bacterium | reverse complement strand
CTCGCCGTCAAGCGCATCTTCCCGACCTTGCAGGGGGAGGGGCCATATGCCGGGCAGCCGGCGGTGTTCGTGCGGCTGGGCGGCTGCAACCTGGCCTGCGCCTTCTGCGATACGGATTTTGAGGATTTTTCTGCCCTGGGACTGGATGAGATAATCGGTGAGGTAAAGCGACTGGCCGAGGGCGTGCGCCGGCTAGTGGTGATGACCGGCGGCGAGCCGCTGCGGCAGAACATTGCTCCGCTCTGCGAGGCGTTGCTGGCGAAAGGCTTCAAAGTGCAGATCGAGACCAACGGCACGCTGTGGCGCGAATTGCCGCAGGCGGTGGAGATCGTCTGCTCGCCCAAGAATACCGGCGGCGGCTATGCGCCGCTGCGCGAGGATGTATTGCCACGTGTCAATGCCTTTAAATTTATTATCTCAAAAAATGATTCAAAATACGATCATGTTGCCGAGGTCGGCCAAAGCCGCTACGGCACGCCGGTCTATGTGCAGCCCATGGACGAATACGATGATACACGCAACGCCGAGAACCTCGCCCATGCGCTGACGCTGGCGCAGACGCAGGGGTATAGGCTGTCATTGCAGTTACATAAAATCTTAGGGATTGAGTCATGAAGAAAGCGGTATTGCTCCTCTCCGGCGGGCTGGATTCCGCTACGGCGCTGGCCATTGCCAAGGCCGAAGGCTTCGAAGTCTATGCCATGTCCTTCGCCTACGGCCAGCGGCATAAGCATGAGCTGGATGCGGCGCAGCGTATCGCGGCGAAATATGACGTGCGGGAACACCGCGTCGTGGCCATCGATCTGGCCGCTTTCGGCGGCTCGGCGCTGACCAGCGATATCGATGTGCCCAAGGAGCGCAACGCCAATGAAATGGGGGAGGGCATACCGGTGACTTACGTGCCGGCGCGTAATACGATTTTTCTTTCCTTCGCGCTGGCCTGGGCGGAGGTGCTGAAGGCGTACGATATTTTCATAGGCGTCAATGCGCTCGATTACAGCGGCTATCCCGATTGCCGGCCGGAATTTATCGAAGCGTTCGAGCGCATGGCCAATCTGGCGACCGCCTACGGCGTGGAGGGCGGGCGGCGCATCGCCATTCACGCGCCGCTGATTCGCATGACCAAGGCTGAAATTATCCGCAAGGGGCTGGAACTGGGCGTCGATTACGGCCTTACCTTCAGCTGCTACGACCCGGATGCGCAAGGCCATGCCTGCGGAAGCTGCGATGCCTGCCAGCTCAGGCTGAAAGGATTCCGGGAAAACGGGCTTGATGATCCATCGCGTTATGCCGCATGAGCATCTGGCTGCTGCATCTGCCGCTTACGGCGGAGGAAGAGGCGCATCTCACCGGGCGCACGCACCTGCCGCTTCCGATCGAGGACGTGCCGGATTTGTCATTAATGATGCGGCCGGTCGAGTGCCGCCACCTGCTGCAGGCGCTGCATCCCGAGGAGCCGCCGGAAGCCATTTCGCGGCGGCTGGAGCGCATCTGGCGGCTTTATACCGGCGTGCATGCGGAAGATATCATCGCCGTGCCGCTGCCTGCCCGCGGTGAGCTGGCGCTGGCGGAGGTGACGGGGAAATACCAGTATCAGGTGGGCGAAGGCGGCGAGGATCATCACCGGGTGCCGGTGACATGGCACCGGCCGATCCTGCTGCGCCGCTTCCGAAAATTCAAAGAGCTGCTTGTTCCCGGCGGCGAGAAGATGCACGAAATCGCCAGCGCGCCGGCCCGCATCGCCATCCGTGACACGCTGCCGCACCGCTACAATCGCTTCGCCAGATGGAAATGGCTGCTGGCGTTATTTTTCCTGCTGGGGATGCTGCGCGCCCTGCACCGGCTGGCGATGACGCTTTATCAGTGAATCAGCACCGGCTCGAGGTCGTATTGCTTGGCGGCGAAATAGGCGGCGGCTTCGGTGGCGAATAAGGCCAGCTGGGTGCCGTCGGAGGAGCAGACGGCGTAGCTCTTTCCCTTGTCGGTCATGACCGGCCGCACATAGGCGACGGCCAGGGAATCGAGCATGATGGAATGGTCGCCGCTGTTGTCCATAAAGTTCCTCTCTTTATCTATACCTATCTTATAGCACAGAATATGGGGCGCGTGTGTGAAGTTTCAATGACAGTCGTCCGGCTGGCCGATAACTGGCCTGAAAAGCCCGGATTAATGGATGCGCTGCCGCTCCCCCGGCTCCCGGAACACGAAAAGCTCCGAATCCAGCGGCACGCCGAAGCGGGCGTGATTGAGCGAGACGGTGGTGACCTGCCCGGCCGAGTCGGTGACGATCATGTTGCGCAGCAGCAGCGGCCGGTCGGAGAATTCGAGGGTGAGTTGCCCCTTGTCGGCCTTGCCACGCTGGGCGAGTGTGATGCGGATGGCGTCCGACGCTTCCTCGAAATGGAGGATGCCGACCTTGCC
>JAGWLJ010000257.1 GCA_028873275.1 Pseudomonadota bacterium | reverse complement strand
GCCGAGGATTACGCGCTGACGCGCATCAGCGAAAAAGCGGCGGCGGCGGCCAATTAACCGTTTACTTTTGCCCAGACCCCTGCTAGGTTCCCGCACCGTTAATGAAACGAAGGCGGAGCCACGCCAGATTGGCCGAATTCATTTGGAGCAATGCAAATGAAGGGGTTTCGTCATCCTCGCGAGCCCTTGGGCGAAGCGGGAATCTGGTGCAACAAATGGAGAAAGATCCCCGCTTCGGCTATGCCTCGCGAGGATGACACGATATGAAATTACTCGCTTGCAATAGCAACATCCCCCTCGCCCAATCGATGGCGGACTATCTCGGCGTGAAGCTCACCAACGCCAGCGTCAAGCGCTTCGCCGACCAGGAAGTGTTCGTCGAGATCCATGAGAACGTGCGCGGCGAGGACGTGTTCGTCATCCAGTCCACCAGCTTCCCTGCCAACGACCATATCATGGAGCTCTTGGTCTGCCTCGACGCGCTGAAGCGCGCCTCGGCCCGCCGCGTCACCGCCGTGATCCCCTATTTCGGCTATGCCCGGCAGGACCGCAAGGTCGGCCCGCGCACGCCCATCTCGGCCAAGCTGGTCGCCAACATCATCGCCGCGTCCGGCGCCAACCGCATGCTGACTATCGACCTCCATGCCGGCCAGATCCAGGGTTTCTTCGATATTCCCGTCGATAATCTGTACGCTGCGCCGGTTATCGTTGAAGATATCGGCAAGCACTATAAAAAAGACAACCTGATGATCGTGTCGCCGGACGTCGGCGGCGTGGTGCGCGCGCGCGCGCTGGCCAAACGGCTGGGCGCCGATCTTGCCATCGTCGACAAGCGGCGCGAGCGGGCGGGCGAGTCGGAAGTCATGCATATCATCGGCGACGTCAACGGCCGCGACTGCATCCTTATCGATGACATCGTCGATTCCGCCGGCACCATCTGCAATGCCGCCGACGCGCTGAAAAACGCCGGCGCCAATTCCGTAGCCGCCTATGTCACGCATGGCGTGCTATCGGGCAAGGCCCTTGAGCGCATCGAGAAATCAAAGCTCAGTTCCATGGTCATCACCGACACCATCCAGACCACCGAAGCGGCAAAGAAAACCAAAAACATCCGCGTCGTCTCTATCGCGCCGCTGCTGGCCGAAGCCATCAAGCGCATCAGCGAGGAAACGAGCGTAAGCAGTTTGTTTGATTGAGTATGGCTACCGACCCCAAAGATACATTGCCGACAATGGTAAAAATGGCGCTACAGCCTCTGTTGAATGCGCTCGACGCCACGCCTCTGGATTATGGCGACAACGACACCTATCAACAGGTAGTCAACGCCATTAACCAGCAAAAGGAAATGCGGCAGCTCAGCGATGCGGTGGCCGCCATCGACAAAATCGCCGTTGAGCCGGTCAGCGAGGGCAACAGCGCTGATATTGCGCTCGGCACGCGGGCCGTCATTATCCGCTTCAAGGCCGATGCCTCGCATCCGCTGGATAAACCCCAAAGCGATACCCAGGCGCAACTCCTCTATAAATATTCCGGGCTGGACGATTTGCTATGGAGCACCGCTGAAACCGCCGATGGCACGCCAACGGGCAGTATTATTATTACGAAAGATGCCGGAGCGTCCGCCGAACCTGATTTCAATCAGGTCGCCGCCCAGCTGGAAACCCTGCGAAAGAATGTTGCTTCACGAACAAGGAATTAATGAGGACTATGTATGCCGATGATTGATCCATTTCCCTCCTATCAGCAGCGCATCGCCGAATTGCGCGCTCAGAGCGCTAAGCCATGGGAATTTTCCCGGATGGCTCTTTTAGTAGCCGGCAGCAACCTGAAAGCAGCCGCTGAGCATCCCACCATATCGGCTGAGGAGAAAACGCAGCTGGCGGACATCTCTACAAACGTGCTTTTCATACGAAATGAGCTACCCCGTAACACCGTATCGCTGCTGGAAGCCTATGCCGAACAGCTCGCCGATAGCGACGGTCAGCTTAACGCCAGGAAAAAGCGCGATCTGGATGAACTTCAGACGAAGATCGTAAGAGGCCATCAGGAAGCGGCCCTGGTGCTTATGGAAACGGAGAAGCAGCGCCTTCTGCAGCTTGCTAACTCTCAAAATACTGCCACGCGCCAAGCGGCTGGAGAAGCCGCGGGGCAACTGGAAGACGCCATGACCTGGCTGAATGCAAACTCTCAACAGAAACATGCAAACAGGAGAACTGTATGACCAACACCGCCACCAAAGCCAAACCCGCTCCCGGCACTTTGCAGGCGAGCGTTCGCAACAATAACGGCAAAGGCGCCAACCGCCAGCTTCGCCGCGACGGACAGATCCCCGGTGTGCTCTATGGCAAGGGCCAGCAGCCGATGAGCATCTCGCTCAACCTCAACCAGGTCACGCAGGAATATAGCCGCGGCCGCTTCCGCTCGCGCCTGATCGACATCGCGC
>JAGWLJ010000256.1 GCA_028873275.1 Pseudomonadota bacterium | reverse complement strand
GAGGTGATCAGCCGATGCAGCAGGTAGGAAAAGACGGGCAGAGTACATTCCTGACGTTCCAGGATGGGCGTCATGTCAAAGCCGTGCAGCAGGCGGCTGAAATCGATGCGATCCTCGGCGCTGTCAATCATTCCGGCCAGCGCACCGTCGCCGTGCCACGGCGCGAAAGTGGCGGCCAGCACTGGGTTCATTGCCGCCACCTGCGCCAGCAGCCCGGGCAGGTGGCGCTGATCGGCGGGCCCGGCATACAGCTGCTCGATGGCGGCGCGCAGGTATTCCTTCTGCTCGTCGGTGAGGGTGGAGTTCAGCAGGGAACTGCACCAGGCCAGCAGGAACGACTGGTTGCGCGGATTGTTTTCCAGCGTGAACGGGTTGATGCCCAGCGGCTGGCGTTTTCCGGCGCCGGCGAACGTGTGATAATCGCCACCCAGCCGGTCAAGCAGGAGCCGGGCCGACTGGTGGCGGTCGAAGATACAGAGCCGGCCATCGTACTGGCGCGTTTCGGTCAGCAGAAAATTGAGCAGGATGCGTCCCGCCGCATCATTGAACGAATTGGCGTCGAACAGGAGCGTGTGGCCATTGTCCTGATAGTGGAAATTGAAGAAATAAGGTGAATTCACCGTGGTGGGCGCCAGGGTGACGGCATTGCCCCAGCGGTTGCCCGAGGGCGTGCCGCCGGAATAGCGGTTGAGGCGGCAGAAACCGGCGATGCGCGCCGTGTTGATGGGCTCCAGGCGGCGCAGGAATTCGAAATTCCCCGGCAGCAGCGACCAGAAGCAATCCTCCAGCCGGATGTCCTCGCGGATGGTGACGAGGCCCAGCTCGGCGAACGCCGACTGCACGCTGGCGACTTCGTCGTCGAGATGCTTGTAATCATCGGCCATCACCATGATGCCGATCTGCTGCTCGCCGAAATCGGTGGGCTGCTGCCGGTTGCTCTGGATCATGTCCTCGATGCCGGAGGCCTCGATGCATTCCATGTCGCCGCTGATGGTGAACAGCTCCTTCTGCTCGCGGTAGGGCTTGAGCGCTTTTTTCTGCGGGATGAAGCGGAAAGCCTGGCTGATGACGAATTCCATCGGCGCCTGCAGGATGCGATCGGCGGTATCGGCCGGAATCTCACGGTACTGCTTGAGCGACATGATGGCGCCGTAGCGCCGCACGTTGTCGCCGCCGCGCGTTTCCAGCGCGTTGAAACCGAAGGTTAGCGCTGTCGTGGGCAGCGCTGTGCTGATGTTGCTGTTGCCCATGGGCATGCTTTCGGCGCGCAGGTTGACCAGCGTACCCAGAAATTCCATCGGCTGGGAATAGCACAGCGTTTCGCCAAGCGAGGTGTCCAGCCGCTCTTCGACGGTCAGCAGATGCGGCTGGTAGTGCGGGCGGATTTTTTCCATCAGCATTGCCACCGTGGCGTTCAATTCCTCATAGGCGATATCGAGATAAGCGTTGCGGTAATGCCGGTTGCGCGCCGGGATGCTGACCTCGGCCCAGTCCTGCTTTTCCACCAGCGCGGCGGTCTGCCCTTCGTAAAGGACGGTGATGTAGATTTCGTTATAATACTGGTGCTGCCAGCGGGCTTTCTGGCGCCAGCGCTTATGCGCATAGGCGGCGAACGGGTCCCTGAACTTTGCGTCGAAGCGGATGTTGCGGCGCTTCCTGGCCGTGTGGATCCACAGAGCGAAACGATCCGACTGGATGCTTTCCCCGATGGCGGCGCGAATCACTCCCCGCATCGTCGCGTCATGCTCGCCCGTGCTTTCGCCGCTCTCGTAATCGAGCCCCAGTCCGTTGCTCGTGATCCTGATGATCTGCATCAGCTCGCCATTTTTGGTCAGCAGGGTATGCGGATTGAAGTGGCAGTAATAGGGAATGAATTCGCTGGGCGGCGTTGCCTTGCGTCCCTTGGCAGCGGGTTTCCTGCCCGTTTCCCCTTCGGATTCCTTTTTGAAAGAAAGTAACATGCTCACTATTCCCGCCTCTGGATTACCAAAATATTAGCAGGCGCGGCTTAATAATTGCTGAACAGGCGGATAGCTATCCGGTATTCACAGTATAACAAAGATTTGTGACAGTTTGGTGACAGTGGAGGGTGTTTGCGGGAAATCCAGCAGTCTAACAGGGGGAAACCCAGCCGGCGAAAAGAAATAATCCGTTGAATACTCCCGGGGCGTTAAGGATGACGCCAACGCCGACGCAGATGGTCAGCGCCATGCCCCACGACGCCCTGCCGAACATGGCCATGCCGCACAGCATGACGATCGCCATGGTGCCCAGCCCGCGGCCGATAGTACCACTGATAAGGCCGACGATGGTGCACAACACGGAAGCCATCGGGCTGCTGGCATAGGCGGGAGCGGAGACAAGGCAGAAAACGGAAATCAGGGCCGCAGAGAAAAACAGTTGCGGTATGTGTCGGGACGGAGATGGCGCTGTATCGCTCATGG
>JAGWLJ010000017.1 GCA_028873275.1 Pseudomonadota bacterium | reverse complement strand
CAAAACCGCACCTTTCCCAGCGCCGAATACTGCTATCCCTTCAAAAAAAATCACGCTTAAGCGTCAGCGGACGGTTGAAACGCGAGCGGATTTGCGCTATCGTCGTTTATAGGTTTTTTATTTTACGCACCCTAACCCTGATAAAGGATTTATGGCCGACATCATCTCTTTCCAATCCCACGCTTCCGCTCTTAAACCCATCCCCGTCATGGCCGACCAGCCGGTCTCCTACAGCGTCGATGTCACGCTGTATCCGGATAATCTGATGTTCACCGTCAACGACATCAAGCCGGATTCCTCGTCGCTGCTGCGCATTGCCGACGAGCTGGAAAGAATCGCCCGCATCATCCGCACGGACGTCGTCGTCGGGCTGGTCTGATCGCCATCCGGGCGGGCGTCCGGCGCCTGTTTCCATAGTAATGTTTCGCTGTGGAGATTTTATTCTCCGCGCTTCTATGCTTGGAAGGTTTAAACCCTGAGCAAAGGAGGCATGTATGACTCTCGTGAACGCCTATTCTCTCGCGCTGGCGCTGGTGCTGGCCAGCGGCAGCGCCGCGTTGGCCTATACCGGGGATGATTCGGGAAGCCGCGGCGACGCCTACAGCAATTACCAGCGCGACCCGGCCTATTTCAGCAACACCGTCAGCGACTGCGTGCACGGCAGCACCGGCATCGCCGCCAACCTTGATTGCACGCGCGACCGCGCCAATCGCCACACCAGCGACACCCGCGGCAACACCACCGATACCGCCTATGCCAACGGCAATATGCGCCAGTAGGCAGATTTTATAACCCGCGGCCGAGGTCGTCCTTTTTCCTTTATACGGCCTCAGGCATACTGAACCTGCAATCGGGATTAACCTCCAGATTGCAAGGCCAGAGGATCTTCATTCTTCGGAATGAATCTTCCTCTGGCCGCTTTTGAAAGGGCGTTTCATGTCATCCCGCCAGCCGGCGCCTGATTCCACCCCCATTGATGATCCGGGAGAGACGGAGCACACGCCGGTATCCGACAGGCATGACGATACCGAAGTGCCTCCCCCTGACGACGAGCCTCCCCATATTCCGCAATACAGCGCCACCGCCGATTGAGCGTCTCCTTGCAGTGGCATGTCGGCACGTCGGGATGGGGATACAAAGCATGGGAAGGCACGTTCTATCCTGAAAAAATTGTCGCTACGGAGCGCCTGGGATTTTACGCGCAGCATCTCGACGCCGTTGAGATCAACACCACTTTCTATCACCTGACCAGCCGCGAGCAGCTGCTTCGCTGGGAGGCAGTCGTGCCGCGCCGGTTCGTCTTCGCCGTCAAGGGATCGCGCTTCATCACCCATACCAAGCGGTTAAAGGAGCCGGAGCGCAGCGTGCCAAAAATGATGGATATA
The DNA here is from genome assembly GCA_028873275.1 of Pseudomonadota bacterium. Taxonomy (GTDB): domain Bacteria; phylum Pseudomonadota; class Alphaproteobacteria; order Rickettsiales; family SXRF01; genus JABDCD01. Next base: position 10,357 of record JAGWLJ010000017.1, on the reverse strand, counting down.
CTCTCGGCGCAGAAAAAAGGCGGCCCCATCGTGTTCCAGCTGCCGCCGCGCTTCCCGAAAGATGCGGAGCGGCTTGACGCCTTTCTTGAGGTGCTGCCGCCGACGCGGCGCTACGCCATCGAGTTCCGCGACCCCGACTGGCACTGCCAGGAAATCTACGACCGGCTTCACCGCCGCAACGTCGCTTTCTGCCTGTTCGAGAAGGGCGAGCTGCGCTCGCCGCGCGTCGTCACCGCCGATTTCATCTATGTCCGGCTGCATGGGCGCAAGGAAGGCTACAAAGGTAATTATACCGACCGCCAGCTGCGCGAGTGGCGTGACTGGCTAGCCGCGCAGGACAGGGACGTCTATATCTTCTTCGATAACACCGATGAGAAATTATTCGCGGTGGAGAACGCCATGGCGCTGAAGGAGATGGTTCAGTAGCCCATCTCCCTGATCTTTCTGATCAGCATGGCCTTGCGCGTTTCCTCCGGCGTTTTGATCATGGAATCCTCCCACTCCGGCGTGGGAGGTTCCTGATCGACCGGCGGCGAGGGCGATTTATGGCGCCTGCGCTCCGGCGGCTGCGCGCGTTTCCCGGCCATGATCACGTGCGGCGGCCCGAGGAAGCGCGGCTACCCTGCTGCGATTGCACGCCGCGGCTTTCCGGCGGCCTGCCGCTGCCCTGATAGCTGCCGCCCTGCTGCCGCTGCGATTGCTGCGATTCCTGTCCCTGGCTGCGCTGCTGCCCGCCGCGACGCTGCTGCTGGCTCTGGCCGCCGCCCGACTGGATCTCGATCTGGCGCGTCTGCTCTTCCTCTTCGAGGCGCGGCAGGGTGATGGTAACGATGCCGTTTTCGCAGCTTGCCTCTATATTGTCGCAGTCGACGTCCTCCGGCAGGGCCAGCGTGCGCTGGAAAAACCCATAGGAGGATTCGACGCGCTGGAAGTCCTTGCCTTCGCCTTCCTCGCGCTGCTGTTTTTTTTCGCCGCGGATGGTCAGCATGCCGTCCTGCGATACGCTGAGCTGAATGTCATCCTCCGCCATGCCGGGCGCCTCGACGCGCAGGGTGTATTCCTCGTCGCTGGCGGCGATGTCGATCTTGGGCCGGAAGCTCTGCAGGGTGGGCAGCGGCAGGTTGCCGATCGTGTTTTCGAACAGGCGGTCCATGTCGCGGAAGAAGCTCGACAGCGGGGCGAACGGGCCGAAAGCCGCCACCGCGGGGAGGTTATTGCCGGAGCTGTAGCCGGAGCGGTTTTCATCGCGGTTCCAGTTCCACCGGTTCGAGCGGGTGAGATTCTTTGCCATATAGCTAATGCTCCTTTCTCTGCATCGTGACGAACGGCCAGACCCTAGCCCTCCGCGGATAAAATCTCCATGCGCGATGCGGCGAATAATCAGTTGAATCGCGAGGCATATACGGTTACCGATAACCGACGCCATGACCGCCGACGCTTCCTCCTCGCATCCGGGTTACCGCGCCGATATCGACGGGCTGCGGGCGATCGCCATTCTCTCCGTGCTGGCGTTTCATGCCTTTCCCGAGGCGGTGCGCGGCGGGTTCGCCGGGGTGGATATCTTCTTCGTTATCTCCGGCTACCTGATTTCCGGCATCGTGCTGGGCCAGCTGGCGGCGGGCGGCTTCCGCTTCACAGAATTTTACGTGCGCCGCATCCGGCGGCTGTTCCCGGCGCTGCTCGCCGTGCTCGCCGCCTGCTACGCGCTGGGCTGGCAGGTGCTGCTGCCCGACGAATACGCGCAGCTGGGCAAGCATATCGCCGGCGGGGCGGGGTTCATCGCCAATATCCTGCTGTGGCAGGAATCCGGCTATTTCGACACCTTCACCGAGATGAAGCCGCTGCTGCATTTGTGGTCGCTGGGCGTCGAGGAGCAGTTCTACCTGGTCTGGCCGCTGCTGCTGGCGCTGGCGTGGCGGTGGCGCATGTCCATTCCGGCCGTGCTCCTGGCGGTGATGGGAATATCCTTCGCAGCGAATGTGTATCTGGTGGGTGATCATGCCTCCACTGCGTTTTACTGGCCGGCGACGCGCTTCTGGGAGCTGCTTTCCGGCGGGATGCTGGCCTGGGCAGCGCGGCGGAACGTGGCGTTTCGCCATAGTCCCGCCGCCGCCTGTGCGGGGCTGTCGCTGATCCTGCTGGCGGTATTCGCGCTCAACAAGCAGATGGAATTCCCCGGCTGGTGGGCCGTCCTGCCGGTGGCGGGAGCGTGCCTGCTGATCGCCAGCGGGCCTTCGACCTGGCTGCACTGCCGGGTGATGGCGCATCCGGCGATGGTGTGGACGGGGCTGATCAGCTATCCGCTCTATCTCTGGCACTGGCCGCTCCTGGCCTACCTGCGCATCCTCCATTCCAATTCGCCGCCCACCAGATACCGGCTGATGGCGCTGGTGCTCAGCGTGGCGCTGGCCTGGCTGACTTACCGCTTCGTCGAGCGGCCGCTGCGCTTCGGCGGGCAGGCCCGCCGCAAGGCCGCCTGGCTGCTGGCGGCGATGGCGGTGGTGTGCATTGCCGGCGTGGAGACGTGGAGCCATGACGGTTTCGCTTCGCGCCTGCCGGAGCCGATGCGCCAGTTCGCCTCGACCAGTTTCGACCCGGAACAGGACTGGCGGCTGCACCGGTGCTATCTTTATGCCGATGAGAATAAATTCGCGGCGGGCAGCGCCTGCATCGACGCCGGGCAGCCGATGGTGTTCCTGTGGGGCGATTCGCATGCCGCCGCGCTCTACCCGGGGCTGAAGGCATTGCAGCAGGAGCGGCATTTCGGCCTGGCGCAGTTCACCGCCGCCGGCTGCCCGCCGCTCCTGGGCACTGAGAGCCCGGGATTCCGCTTCTGCCCGTCGCTCAACGACGCCAGCTTCGCGCTGATTCAAACATTGCATCCGGACATCGTGCTGCTGCAGGGCATGTGGAACGACGATGCGGATACGCTGGCGCATCTGCAGTTCACGCTCGGCGAACTCAAGCGCATCGGCATCCGCCGCATTGTGCTGATGGGGCCGCTGCCGCGCTGGAAACTGCAGCTGCCGCGCATGGCCCGCGCCTACTGGGCGTCGCGCCAGCTGCCGCCGCAGCGCCTGCGCTTCGGCCTGGCCGACCGCGTGCCGCAGCAGGACAAGGCCCTGCGCGCCGCCGCCGCCCGTGCCGGCGTGGAATATATCTCCGCTTACGATGCGCTGTGCGATGCCGAGGGCTGCCTTACCCGCGGCGACGGCGGCGACACGCACGCGCTGATGTTCGACGCCGACCACCTGTCGCCGCAAGGCTCGCAGCTGCTGGTGCGGCGGGTGGCCGGGGAGCTGCTTGTTCCGCAATGAATATTGGAAAAACGGATATGAAGCATCAAAGCGGCAAGCGCGTTGCCATCGTGCAATCCTGTTATATCCCGTGGAAAGGCTATTTCGACCTGATCGCCGCCGCCGACGCCTTCATTTTTTACGACGACGTGCAATACACCCGCCAGGACTGGCGCAACCGCAACCGCATCAAAACGCAGCAGGGGCTTCTGTGGCTGACCGTGCCGGTGAAATTCGGCCATACGCAGCTGATCCGGGACACTGAAATTGCAGGAAGCGCCTGGGCGGAGAAACACTGGCGGTCGCTCTGCCAGTATTATAAATCCGCGCCGTGGTTCGGACCCGTCGCCGAACGGCTGGAGCCGATCTACCGGCAAAGCCATACGCATCTGAGCGCACTCAACCGGCGGCTCATCGCCACGCTGTGCGACATGCTGCGCATCGATACGCCGCTGTCCTGCTCCTGGGAATATGAGCGCATGGAGGGAAAAAGCGAACGGCTGGTCCATCTCTGCCAGCAGGTCGGCGCGGCGGAATACATCTCCGGGCCGGCGGCGAAGGACTATCTCGATGTCGGGCTGTTCGAAGCGGCGGGCATCAAGGTGAGCTGGTTCGATTACGATGGCTATCCCGAATATCGGCAGCTGTGGGGCGGCTTCGAGCATAACGTCAGCATTCTCGACCTGCTGTTCAATTGCGGGCCGGAAGCGCGGCGCTACATGAAATGCGGCGCTATGGCGTAATGTGCCCGTATTTATACATGTCGCGCATGTCGATGGGGATACCCCAGTCCTTCGCGCCGATCTGCTCGTGCAGCGCCGAAAATTCGTTGCGGTAATGCTGCCTGATGTCTTCCAGCGTGCGGCCCTGCGGCGGCGTGAAGCCGTGCTGGTACATGGCGTTGATGGTATGGGTGACGTATTTCTCGATGGCTTCCTCGCGTGAATAAAGGCGGGTGAGGGGGCGCTCCGGCGCATAGAGGCGCATATCCTGCGCTGAGGTTCCGGCGAGTATCATATCCGTGAGGTAATCGGCGATGACCGGCGAGCAGTGCAGCCCGTCGCGCCGCGTGCCTGTGGCGATCAGCAGGCCTGCGACGGAAGTGGGGCCGATCAGCGGCAGCGTGTCGGAGCTGGTCGGGCGCCAGCCGACATTCACGCGCAGCAGTCGCGCCCGGTAGTAATCGGCGTTGATCTGCTCCATGGCGCTTTTGAGCAGCGTGAAGACACTGGTCAGGCGCGCTTCCTTCTCCGGCACCGGACTGATAAAATTGCTGGCGCCGATGACGACTTCCGTTGCCGTCTGCGGTGCGGAATAAAGGCCGCAGGCCAGACCGCGATTGGGCGTGCGGATGCAGTTTTTTGTCGCATGCTCTCCGCATTCGAGCAGGGCCGTAGCGCCTACGCCGTAGAATACGCGCTGGAAAAGCGCATCGAGGCCAGATCGCTGCATGAGGGCGGTGAATTCGGCGCCGTTGCATACGATAGCCTGTTCGGCGCTGACCGGATCGCCCTGTTCGAGCGCGATGCCGGTCACTTTGCCGCTGCTGGTAAGAATGCGGTGGGCATGGTCGTCGATAAAGGTCACGTTCTTGCGGCGGGACAGAATGCTGTCCAGGGCTGATAAGAGATGCACCGGATTGACCCAGCCTTCGTTGGGGATAAAAATGGCGCGGGTGGCGCGCCCTGCCGCCGAAGGCTTGTAATGGGCAATATCGGCGGCGGAGGCTTCCTGGTGAGGTTCGCCGAATTCGGCAAGCGCCGCGCAAATCGCATCGAAATTATTATCCTCGAGCCAGTCCGTGGTGGCATTCTTAATGAGAAACGTGCCGAAACCGCCATGGATAAGTTGGCTGCTTTCGCTGCGCAGTTGCTCGAGCAGGCCGGGCCAGCGGCTGTTGGACTGCTTGTTGAACAGGAAACGCTGGCGCTCGATGGAGTTGGAAAGCGTGCCCACCTCGATCTCGCAGAAGGAATTAAACATCGCTGCCGCTGCCAGCGAGGCGCAGCCGACGCGGCTTTTCCGGCCGATCACCGCCACCGGGACGTTCGGCTGGCGGGCGGAGATGGCATAGGCCGCCATCAGCCCGATGATGCCATTGCCGACAATGCCAATGGTCACGCCAGACCCTTTATTCTTTCATGAGGTAGCAAAGCCCGGGATAAGTGGCGCAGCGCTCGATGCGGTGCGGATACCGGTTCAGGATCTGTTCGGCATAGACGGCGCCCTCGGCATGCGCGCAGGCGCCGCGCGAAATCTGCCAGAAGGCGGCGATGCCGCCCGGAATGAGGCGCTGGTAGACGGCCTCGAACGCCTCATACGTGGGAGCGTAGGCGTTGACGTCGAAGAAGGCCAGCGCCACGAACTCGTTCTTGTGCTCCGCGAAAAAGCCCGGGATGGTCTGGCGGCAGTCGCCAGCAATCACTTTGTGCTTGCCGGAATTATGGCCCATGGCGTTGTTCTTCTCATGCAGCGCCAGCAATTGCCGTAGGTATTCGGCGTAATCCTTGCCCACGCTGTAGGTGCCGTTGTTATGCAGCGGCGTGACGTAGCTCTTTTCGTCGTAGCCGGCATAGCCCTCGAAGGTGTCGAAGCAGACGATGCGGCGGTTGAAGTTGAGCGGCTCGTAAATGGCGCGGAAATTTTCACACAGCACGGCCGTCTGCCCGCGCCAGGTGCCGATATCGAGGATGATGCCGGGCTTGTTGATGATCTGCCGGTAGATATCGTGAATGGCCAGGAAACGCGCCATCAGCGAGCCGCGGATGAACAGGCCGAGCGAGCGCTCGCGCTCCTCGTCGGTGGCGGGATAGGAGAACAGGCGCTGCATCAATTCATTGCGGGCGGAAATGCTCTCTTCGCTGGAATAGGTGATCACCGCCGATTCGTGTGGTTGCGTTTTTGCCATGGCTCGAGTAATTTCGATTGCGTTTTCAATGGATTCTGAATACAGGGCTATCAGAAGAAGCATGTGATCACAAGGGTAAATATGGACTTATCGGTCGTCACCACGCTCTATCGCTCGGCGGCTTATGTGGAGGAATTCCATCGCCGCGTCACGGCGGCGGCACGCGCGCTGACCGGGAATTACGAGATCGTCATGGTCAACGACGGTTCGCCGGACGGTGCGCTGGCGAAGGCCGTGGCGTTGGCGAAGCGCGATCCGCACGTGGTGGTAGTCGATCTGTCGCGCAATTTCGGTCATCACCAGGCGATACTGGCCGGGCTGGCCCAGGCCAGGGGCGAACGTATTTTTCTGATAGACATCGACCTGGAGGAGAAGCCGGAATGGCTGCCGCTGTTCGCCGCCCGGATGGAAAAAGAGCCGTGCGATGTCGTCTACGGCATACAGGAAAAGCGCAAGGGCAGCTGGTTCGAGCGCGTTTCCGGCTGGTGCTTCTACAAGGTGCTGAATGCCATGGTCGATATCCCCCTGCCGGAAAGTTCGGTGATGGCGCGGCTGATGACGCGGCGCTATGTTGATGCGCTGCTGTCCTTCGGCGAGCGGGAAATCTTGCTGGGCGGGCTGATGCAGCTGGCCGGATTCGAGCAGCACCCTCATGCCGTGAAGAAGCATAGCCATAGCCCCACCACCTACACGCTGCGCCGCAAGCTGGCGATGCTGGTCAACGCCGTCACGTCGCTCAGCAGCCTGCCGCTGGTGTTCATTTTTTATACCGGCCTGGTGATTCTGGGCATCGCGATGGCATTCGCGTTGTGGTTTGCCATGGAGTGGGCGTTTTTTGCCCGGCCGCATAGCGGATGGACGTCCGTGATCATTTCCATCTGGCTCTTGGGCGGGCTGATGATTTCCTTCATCGGCATCATCGGCATCTATCTCTCCAAAGTGTTCTCCGAAACGAAGCAGCGTCCGCGCGCCATCGTCAGGGAGATCCATGGCGGGTAAGCCTTGACCCTATCCATCGAGCTGCTGATCGAGGCCATGCGCGCGCAGGTGGCGGCTCAGGCGCCTGAATTGCTTCCTATTTTCGATCTTTATGCCAATGAGGCGCGCTTCGGCCGGGCGTTGCTGGAGGAAAATCTCAGCGCGCTCGCGTCCGGCGCGGCGGTGCTGGAAGTGGGGGCAGGCATGTACCTGCTGGCCATTCAGCTCAGGCGCGAAGGCTTTGCCGTCACTGCGCTGGAGCCGATAGGAAAGGGATTTTCGCTGTTCAAGCGCCTGCAGCAGGTAATTGAGGAATATGCCGTGGCGCAGGGCATCATGCCGGAGGTGCTGGCCTGCCCGGCCGAGGAACTGGCGGAGCGGAGGCGCTTCGCCTTTGCCTATTCGATCAACGTGATGGAGCATGTCGGCGATGTCGGGCAGTCGCTGGCGCGCATCGCGGCGGCGCTGGCTCCTGGCGGGTATTACCGTTTTGTCTGCCCCAACTACAGTTTTCCCTATGAATCACATTTTCATATCCCGATCGTCTGGAACAAGGCGCTGACGGCAAAATTATGGCGTCGCCGCATCGCAGCACTGCCCATCGAGGACGCGCAGGATGTGTGGGATTCCCTCAACTGGATCACCGTAACGAAGGTGAAGCGGCTGTGCCGGGCGCTGTCCTTGAGGGCGCGCTTCGACACCGGCATCCTGGGAGTTTTCGTGCGGCGAGCCACGCAGGACGCTCTGTTCAGCCAGCGCCATCACCCCTGGCTCTGCCGGGCGCTTGTGTTTGCCGAGCGGACTGCTATGTTACGAATCATTAGCTATTTCCCGGCGGAACTGCTGCCGGTGATGGATTGCGTGGTAACCGAGAGTGACTGAGATTTCCTTCAATCAGCCCTACATGACCGGCCGTGAGGTGCAGTATATCGCCGAGGCGCACCGCAACGGCAGACTGGCCGGCGACGGCGATTTCACCCGGCGCTGCCAGGACTGGCTGGTGCGGCAGACCGGCTGCGCCCATGCGCTGCTGACGCATTCCTGCACGGCGGCTCTGGAAATGGCGGCGCTGCTGCTCGATATTCAGCCGGGCGATGAGGTGATCATGCCGTCCTATACCTTTGTCTCGACTGCCAATGCTTTTGCGCTGCGCGGCGCCGTGCCGGTGTTCGTCGACATCCGCCCCGATACGCTCAATATCGATGAAACGCTGATCGAGGAGGCGATTACGCCGCGCACAAAAGCCATCGTTCCGGTGCATTATGCCGGGGTGGCCTGCGAGATGGACACCATCATGGACATTGCCGTTCGCCATGGGCTGGCGGTGGTGGAGGATGCGGCGCAGGGGCTGATGTCGAGCTATAAGGGCCGCGCGCTGGGCAGTTTCGGCAACATGGGAACGCTGAGCTTTCACGAAACCAAGAACATCACCTGCGGCGAAGGGGGCGCGCTGCTGATAAACTACGCCGAGTATTTTGAACGGGCGGAAATCATTCGCGAAAAAGGCACCGACCGCAGCCGGTTCTTCCGCGGCGAGCGCGATAAATACACCTGGCAGGAGGTGGGCTCGTCGTTCCTGCCTGGGGAAATGGTGGCGGCGTTCCTTTATGCGCAGATGGAGCAGGCCGAGGAAATTACGCGTGAGCGACTGGCTGTCTGGCAGCGCTACCATGCGCTGCTGGCGCCGCTGGAATCTTCCGGGTTGCTGCGCCGACCCGTCATTCCCGCAGGCTGCGGGCATAATGCACATCTTTATTACATCCTGCTGCCTGATGCCGATACGCGGGCTGCGTTGATGGCGGCACTCAGGGCGGAACATATCAGCACCGTCATTCACTACGTGCCGCTGCACAGCTCCCCGGCGGGCAAGAAAATCGGGCGCGCGCACGGGCCGATGCATTACACCGATGATCTCTCAGGAAGGCTGCTCAGGCTGCCGCTGTGGATCGGGCTTAGCGAGGCGATGCAGGAACGCGTCGTCCACGCCGTCGCCGAAACGTTGCAGACGGCTACGGTTGCTGCATCAGCCGCCTGAACTCCTTGTAATCCTGCCAGCGGCAATCCGGGCGGTGGAATTCGCCCACGCGTGCGGCCATGGTGACGTCCAGCGTTCTGTCGAACAGCAGCCCGGTCAGCACGGCGTCGGCGCGGATGGCCTGCGGCGGCGGCCCGTTATGCACCGTCAGGTCCAGGCAGCGGCTGTATTCAAACGGCACTATCAGCAGGCTGGCGCCGTCGCTGCGCGCGGTAATATGCCAGCCGCCCCGCTCGATCTCGATATGGCTGTCCCTGCCGGCAATCAGCGGCGGCAGCTTCTCTTCGCCAAGCAGCACGGCGGCGGGCGCGGCGAAGCTGGCGGCGATGGCGTCTTTCGCTTCCGCCAGGCCGTGAACGGATATGGCCTGGGTGACAAAAACGCCGTTCGTGTTGACCTTGTCCAGTTCAAACAGGTTCAGGTTGGGCTTGCCTTTGACCGGCAGCGTTTCGCGCAGCGCAGCCTCGGGGATGGCGGTGTCCGGCGTCAGAATGTAGCGCACGCCGAGCAGGCGCAACGCCGGCAGGTTCAGCCGCGAGAAATTGATCCAGTTGCGGCGCTGCTCGCCGGGTTTTTCCTGCAGGAACTGCTCGGTGAACCAGAAGAAGGCCGGGGTGAGAAGCTGGTTGTATTCCGTCAGCGTGGGAATATCGTGCAGCCACAGCCCGGTGTGGAAATGGTCGTTTCCAGTCGCGTGATCCACCGCGTAAAAATACTGCTCCTGCTCGTCGAACGTCTTTCCCGCGATCATGCTGACGACGCGGCCGGCGAAAGCCCTTCCCGGCGCGATGCCGATGTCCCGCTCCAGCCGGTCGGTCAGCGGCGAGCCGGCGGACGGAATCGGGAACTGCCGCTCCGGCGCATCCCGGTTCACCAGAAAAAACGCCGCGGGCGTCAGCAGCAGCGCCGGCAGCAGCAACGCCAGGGCGGGGCGGCGCGGCCGCCAGCGATTGAGCAGTTGCTCTCCGGCATAGGCGGCGAACAGGGCGTATAGCGGAATATAAAGCAGCTCGTAGTAGAGCGGGATGGGATAGGACCAGTGAGAGACCAGCGTGACCGCCAGAATGCCCGTCGCCACGAGGATCGCCTGGAAGACCAGCACGTTCAGCGCCACGATGCGTGCCGGCCCGCGTGCGCCGC
>JAGWLJ010000255.1 GCA_028873275.1 Pseudomonadota bacterium | reverse complement strand
GAGGAAGTCGCCGAATATCAGGGAGCGTATAAAGTCACCGAGGGGCTGCTGGCCGAATTCGGCGCACGACGCGTGGTCGATACGCCGATTACCGAGCATGGGTTTGCCGGGCTCGGCGTCGGAGCGGCGATGATGGGGCTTAAGCCCGTCGTCGAGTTCATGACGTGGAATTTCGCCATGCAGGCGATGGACCAGCTGATCAACTCGGCGGCCAAGACGCAGTATATGTCGGGCGGCCAGATCAAATGCCCGATCGTGTTTCGCGGGCCCAACGGCGCGGCGGCGCGGGTGGCGGCGCAGCATTCGCAGTGCTATGCCTCGTGGTACGCGCATGTGCCGGGGCTTAAGGTGATTGCGCCGTATGATGCGGCCAGCGCCAAGGGGCTGCTCAAGGCCGCTATCCGCGATCCCAATCCGGTGATCTTTCTTGAGAATGAAATCCTCTACGGGCAGCAGTTCGAGGTGCCGGAAAACATGGAGCCGATGGAAATCGGCAAGGCAGCAGTGGTGCGCGAGGGAACAGATGTGACAATCGTGGCCTTCTCTATCATGGTAGGCAAGGCGCTGGAAGCCGCGGATAAGCTGGCGACGGAAGGCATCAGCGCCGAGGTGATCGATCTGCGCACGCTGCGCCCGCTGGATACGGAAACCATTGTCGAGTCGGTCAAAAAAACCAACCGGCTGGTGTCGGTGGAGGAAGGCTGGCCGGTGGCCGGCATGGGCTCGGAAATGGCGGCTATCCTGATGGAACGGGCTTTCGATTACCTCGACGCCCCGCTGGCCCGCGTCCACGGCGCCGACGTGCCGCTGCCCTACGCCGCCAATCTCGAGCGTCTGGCGCTGCCGCAGGTGCAGAATATCGTCGATGCGGTAAAGCAGGTGTGCTACCGCGCCGAAGCGGCGTAATTTACCATGGCCGAGGAAGAACTGTCCCGGCGCGACCTGCTGAAGCAGACGGCTGCCACCGCCGCCGGCATGGCATTGCCGGGAGGCGATGCGGCAACTTCCGCTGCCGTGGCGTCTAATGCGTTATCGGTGGCTATTGACTATCTTATGCCGCGAACGGAGACGTTTAAGAAACAAACCCTTACGCATTGGAGCCTTTACACGCTTATTGAGTTTGGGCGTCATCCCATCATCAATACCATACGCAATAAAGAAGAATTATTGCAGGCTTTACGGCAATCGGGTCTCAGGAAATTTCATGACTTTCGTGCCTTGCTTCCTCATATACGCGCCATGAAGGATGCTCTGCGACAGCCGCCATTGGCACAGGCCTGTGAGGAGTTATACCGCCCGCATACCGAACAGGAGTATAATGATTGTATGCGCAGACAGGCGAAGATACTCAGCCTCCCCTTGAAGCAGATGAGGTATTTGTTTGATGAAGCGGGCTTTATCCCAGAAATGCAAGTAAATAGTCCGTGGAATATGTTTTTGTTTATAACTGGCGACCGTTCCCCTTCTGCAAGGGAATTAAATGATAGCAACCCTGATGGAATGGCTGCCGCTGCTGAATCACCAGAGAAATTTGGACAATATCTGGTGCACGAATTTGATCGGAATTTGCAGATAAAAGAGCTGGAAGGGGTTCGTCGAGATAAGATTGTCTTACGCCTGCAGGAGCGCTTTGGGATGAATCCTCAGGAAGCATTCCGGTTTCTCGATGATATGCGCAACGCCATCAATATCGGTGTGCCGTTGAAAGTGGAGAGCGATAAGAAAGAGCAGCCGTCAGGGCAGAAGCACTCCAAACCTGTGGCGGCAAGATTGCCGGATGAGTCGCTGTGCTGCGACGATACGCAGTGTCTGTTCGAGGCGGAGCGCAATGCTCTCCATCCACCCAAGGCCTGGGTTGACAGGATGGTGGAGAGAGCCGAAGCCATGCAACGTTAACTGCGGGAGCCTCCATGGATCTGCCGTCCAGATATTACATCATACAGAAAGTTCTGCAGAACCCGCGCCTGAGAGAGGGGCTTTGCGCGGCTTATGGGCAAGTGACCGGCAGCGAGAAGGAAAAAGAAAAGCTCTCCAGTTTCATGAGTTATATGCTGCGGGCGCTGGATACAGGCAATCATATCGAGATACAGCTTAGCGTCGGGGGAAAGTTTTTTACCAAGGCATTGGACCGCGCCGATGCCACGCTCAAGGGCGTAGAGACATTTGCCGGAGAGGAATGGCTCAATATAAGGGCCCATTTCCGCCCCATGCGCCGCGCCCTGATGGAAGTCCTTCAGGCATACGACGCGCAGAAACAGAAATCCCGGTCCGGCAGGGCGCTGCCATGACCTACGCCGTAAAAATCCTGCTCACCATTGCCATCATTATGGCTGCCGCCGAAACCGCCAAGCGGTTCCCGGCGCTGGGGGCGCTGATCATCGCCCTGCCGCTGACCTCGATGATCGCCATGGGAGTTCTCTATTACGACACGCACGACGCTGCGAAAGTGGC
>JAGWLJ010000016.1 GCA_028873275.1 Pseudomonadota bacterium | reverse complement strand
GCCAAGGGCTTTTTTATAGAATGCGATGGCATCCGTCGCACCCTTGATGGTAAGATAGGGCGTTACCGTGTGAAATCCCTGCGGTTTCTTGGACATAATATATCCTTCTTAGCTGTTATTCCTTCTCCTTTTTCTTCTCTTTCTCTTCTCCGGTAGGCAGCGTGACGAAAGCCGCTTCCTTGTCGCGCACAATCTTGACCAGCGCGAATTTGCGTCCGGCCTTGCGCGCATTATCGAAAGCGCTCTTCAAATCTTCTATTGATTTAACCGGTTCGTTGTTAACGTCCGTAATGACGTCGCTTGGACGGATTCCATGTTTGTCGGCGCCGGAACCGCTTTCGACGTCGACGACGGCCAGTCCGGTCTGCTTGGCATCGAGTCCAAGCTCCTCACGCACCGGCGCTGTGAGCGGCGCTACGCTCATGCCCAGCACGGCCTGCGAACCTTCATGCTTATTTTTGGATTTTTTTCCTTTACCCGGATTCTGGTCGTCGGCTTCTTCGTCATTCTCGTTAAGCTCGCCGATGGTGATATCGACCGTTTTTGAGGCATTTTTGCGCCAGTAGGTGAGGGATACGGATTTTCCGATCTTGGTTTCGGCCACCATGCGCGGCAGGAAACGCATTTCGGTGATCTCCTTGCCGTCGTAGGCGGTGATGACATCGCCGGGCTCAAGCCCCGCCTTGTCGGCCGGGCTGCCTTTGCTGACTTCAAGAACCAGGGCCCCCATCGTTTTGGGCAGTCCCACGCTTTCGGCGGCTTCTTCCGATACTTCCTGTATTTTTACGCCCAGCCAGCCGCGATGTGTGCGGCCATATTCCTTGAGCTGTGCAATCACCGGCTTGGCAACGATGCTGGGCACGGCGAAGCCGATGCCGATCGAGCCGCCCGACGGCGAGAAAATGGCCGTATTGATGCCGATAACCTCCCCCTTCTCATTGAAAAGGGGACCGCCCGAATTACCACGGTTGATCGAGGCATCGGTCTGCAGAAAGTCGTCGAATGGGCCGGCATTCAGGCTGCGTTGGCGCGCCGAAATGATGCCCTGCGTCACCGAACCGCCTAGCCCATACGGATTGCCGATGGCGATTACCCAATCGCCCACGCGCATGGCGTCGGAATCACCGAAAGGTACGAAAGGCAGGTCTTTCTTGGCCTCGACCTTGAGCAGGGCGAGATCGGTTTTCTTGTCGCGGCCAATGATTTTGGCCTTGTATTTGCTGTTATCTGACAGCGTGACCATGACTTCCTCGGCCTCATCGACAACATGATTATTAGTGACGATATAGCCAGCGGGATCGATGATGAAGCCGGAGCCCAGCGAATAGACCTCATGCTCTACTTCCTTGCCTTGGTTGCGATTGAACTGGTCGAAGAACTCGCGGAATGGCTCGAACTCCGGCGAATCGGGCAGATCCTGGAACGGCATGCCGGCCATGCCGCCGCCTTTGACTTTCTGCGTCGTCGAGACGTTAACCACCGCTGGCGACAATTTATCCACCAGGTCAGCGAAGCTCGCCGGCATCGGATGCATCTGCGAAACCGCCGGGCTGGCAGCGGCGGGCAATGCCATAGTTATCGCAAGGATCAGCACAGAGAGATATGTGATAAGCAAGTTACGCATAGTTGAATTGCTCCTCGGTTAAACGATAAATCGTCCATTCCTTCATGTGCTTGGCGCCCATACGCTCATAAAATTCGATGGCAGGCCGATTCCAGTCCAGTACCGACCATTCTATGCGTCCGCAGCTACGCTCACAGCCAAGGCGCGTAACTTCGGCGAACAGGGCCTTTCCTATTCCCAATCCCCGCGCATCAGGCCGCACAAAAATATCCTCAATATACACGCCCGGCTTCCCTAGAAACGTTGAGTAATTATGGAAGAACAGGCAAAAGCCGACAGGCTCGTAGGCCACTTCCGCCAGCAGTACCTCCGCGTTGGATTTAGGACCGAATAACGTTTGATCAAGGCCTTCCTCCGTTGCTACTACTTCATGCGTTAGGTTCTCGTATTCCGCCAGTTCCCGTATCATCCGTAGAATCTGCGGTGCATCACCTTTGACGGCGCGGCGAATCGTAAAAGCGGCGGTGGAGGGATTGTTCATAGGTAAGCGTAAAAAAACAAGGCGCAACTATAACAACTCAGACAGGCAACGACAATAATCAGTTACTTCGCCGTCCCGCTGCCTTTTTCAAAGTAACGCAGGAACTCGCTGTTATCCGGGGATAAAATCATTGTTGTGTCTTTTTGCGATAGCGTTTTGCGGTAAGCCTGCAGGGAGCGGTACAGCTGGAAGAAATCCGGATCTTGATTGAACGCCTCGGCGTAGATGCGGGTGGCCTCGCCGTCGCCTTCGCCACGGGTGATCTCCGCCTGCTTCCTGGCCTCGGCAAGGATGATGGTGCGCTCCTTATCGGCCTGCGAGTGGATCTTCTGCGCCTCCTCCGCTCCCTGGGCGCGGAATTGCTTGGTCTGTCGCTCCAGTTCGGTCTGCATGCGGCGGTAGATGCTGTCGGAGTTGGCTGGCGGCAGATCGGCGCGGACGATGCGCACATCCATCACCTCGATGCCGAAGCCGCCTTCCTGCCCGCCGCTTCCCTGCGCCTGCTGGTTCACCAGGTCACGCACTTTCTGCATGATGGCGGCGCGCTGTGAGGAAATGACCGACGACAGCGGCACATTGCCCAGCGACTGGCGTAGGCTCGATTCGAGAATAGAATTAAGGCGGCTCCTCATGGTACGCTCATCGCCTACCGTTTGCTTGAAGCGCAACGGGTCGGTGATGCGGTAGCGGACGAAGGCGTCGACGATCAGGCGTTTCTGGTCGGCGGCGATGACTTCCTTGGGTTCGGCGTCGAAATCAAGCAGGCGCTTGTCGTAATATTCGACATTCTGGATGAAGGGGACTTTGAATTGCAGCCCCGGCGTCTCCACGACGCGCTCCGGCTTGCCGAATTCGAGTACCAGCGCCTGGTCGGTCTGGCCGACGATGAAAGCGGCGTTGGCCAGCACGAACAGGGCACTGGCGGCCATCACCAATCCTCCACTGAGCCACCTCATTTCGTATCCTCGCTTTTTGCCTTGAGTTCCGGCAATGGCAGGTAAGGGACCACGCCGGCGCCTTTGGGATCGACGATGATCTTGTTCATGCCCTGCAATATCTCTTCCATGGTTTCAAGATAAAGGCGTTTACGCGTGACATCGCGTGATTGGCGGTACTCGCTATAGATGGCGAGGAAACGTGAGGACTGGCCCTGCGCGTCGGCAATCGCCTGCTGCTTATAGGCTTCAGCGTCAAGTACCAGTTTCTGTGCGTCGCCGCGTGCGCGCGGCAATATGTCGCTGCGATAGGCTTCGGCCTGGTTGCTGGCCGTTTCCATGTCGGCGCGCGCTGATTGAAGATCGTGAAAGGCGTCAATTACTTGTGTCGGCGGATCGGCCTTGAGCAGGTTAACTGCTACGATGTCGATGCCGGCCTTATAATGATCGAGTGTCTCCTGAATAAGGTGTCTTGTATCCTGGGCTACCTGCAGCTTAACGGCTCCTTCGGAAATAACCGGAATAATCGAAGTTTTGCCGATAATCTCACGCATGGCGCTTTCGGACACCGCTTTGACCGTTTCTTCGGGATTCCTGACGTTGAACAGGAAATCAGGCGCACTGCTGATGCGCCACTGCACCTCGAAATCTATATCGACGATGTTCTCATCGCCGGTCAGCATCAGGCTTTCCTCGGGGACGGCGTTATCGTTACGGCCGGCGCGCATATAGCCGCCCGAGCGGAATCCGATCTCGACATGGTTGATGGCGGTGACGCGCGGCGTTTCTACTGTTTCGATAGGGTAGGGCAGGTGATAGTTGAGGCCGGGCGCAGTAGTGCGGCTGTAAGCGCCGAAGCGTAACACCACGCCTTCCTGGTCGGCATGCACGAAATAAATGCCCGAGGACAGCCACAGCAGTACGGCGATGATGGCGGTCAGCAGCAGGCTCTTGCCGCTATTGTCGCCGCTGGAGAAGAACTGGCGGGATTTCGTATGGATGCGGCGCAGGATTTCATCTAGATCCGGTCCTTGTGGCGGCGTATCACGACCGCCGGTGTCGCCGCCGGACGGGCGCGGGCTCCATGGGCCGTGCTGCTCTTCCTGATTATCCCAGGGCATGTTTATCCCCGCATAAGCCCGCAGTGCGGGCGCATTGCGGGTCTGGTATTTTCTGCATAGCCTGCCTATACTACAAAAATTACGCTTTTAGAAACGAATTTTATGACCAGCCCTGTACCGGACTCTGCGACAAGCGCGGGGATAAGAAAGCCTGCTGTCTGGAATAAAACGCCGCTCGATCATGTGAAGCGCGTGATTACCGTCGCCTCGGGCAAGGGCGGCGTCGGGAAATCGGCGACGGCCGTCAACCTGGCGATGGCCCTGCAGCGCATGGGCAGGCGCGTCGGTCTGCTCGACGCCGATATTTACGGCCCGTCCATTCCGCGCATGATGGGGCTGGAAGGCCAGCCAATTATTCAGGAAGGAAAAATGCAGCCGTTGGAGAGACATGGCATCGGCTGCATGTCGATGGGCTTCATTACCGGCGACCAGGCGGCCATACTGCGCGGCCCGATGATCAGCAAAGCGCTGCAGCAGCTGCTGCGCATGACGCGCTGGGGCACGGCGGAGTTGCCACTCGACACGCTGCTGGTCGACATGCCGCCTGGCACCGGCGACATCCATCTCAGCATGGCGCAGCAGGTGCCGCTCGACGGTGCC
Source organism: Pseudomonadota bacterium (assembly GCA_028873275.1). Taxonomy (GTDB): domain Bacteria; phylum Pseudomonadota; class Alphaproteobacteria; order Rickettsiales; family SXRF01; genus JABDCD01. Next base: position 7,052 of record JAGWLJ010000016.1, on the reverse strand, counting down.
GTGATCGTCACCACGCCGCAGACTGTCGCCGTCATTGACGCGCGCAAATGTCTCATCATGTTTCAGAAAGTAGGCATTCCTGTGCTGGGCGTGGTGGAGAATATGAGTGGCTCGGTGTTCGGCAGCGGCGGCGGCAGGGCGCTGGCGGAGGAGATGGGCGTGCCGTTTCTAGGCAGCATTCCCATGGATGCGGCGATTGTGGAGGCGAGCGATAAAGGAGCGATTTATACAGGCCATCATATTCATATCTATGATTCCATTGCAGGCGGTGTTATCGCATGAAAGACGCTCAGCCTATTGAAGATCTTATTAAATCGACGCCTTTTAAGAGCCGGATGACAGCGGCCTTGGCATTAGAGGATCCGGTTTTCACGGTTTCTGTGCTGCGTGGCGGCATGGCAAAGCAAGTTTATAAAGTAACAGATGAACAAAGTGGAAAATCCTTCATTGTAAAGGAAATACGTTTCGAGGATCGATTTACCGTGCAACATGATTATGTGCAGGGTCAAATGTCTCCATCGCGGGCCCTCTATGAGCTAAATACGATAAAAGCCATTGCCAAGGATCGTCGGATACAAGCTAAATATTTTCCCAAAAATTACGGGTTATTCGCCTATGCTCATCCCGTTATTGATCCTTTGAATTATGATAATCCGGTACTGGAAGAAGGCAGACTCATTGCGATCGAAAAAGCAAAAGGATGGATGAAGAAAGGGTATGGCGCTAGCTTCTTCATTGCGGAAGAGCTTATTCAGGGACGAGACCCAACGCCTGAAGAATATAAAGAGCATGAAAAAATACGGGAACGTGAGCTACCCTTAAATCCTCGCATCTGGCTTACCGTGGATACAGGAGGAGGCGATGTTATCGTCACGGCTGATGGGCCAAAATTTATAGACTTGGGAGAGTTTGCCGGATTGACCTCTGAAGAAAAGAAAATGGTAAAAACATTTATGGGACAAGAAGGAAAAGGTATTTAATTTTTTATATTTTCAATATCCCCCGCCTTACCTGATCCTCCTCGATGGATTCGAACAGCGCTCGGAAATTTCCTTCTCCGAAGCCTTCGTCCCCCTTGCGCTGGATAATCTCATAGAAAATCGGGCCGATGACGGTGGCGGTGAAGATTTGTAGCAGAATGCCGCCGCCTTCGGTTGGCGCACCATCCATCAATATGCCGTTCTTTTTCAGCCGCTCTACACCTTCGCCATGGCCGGGTAGGCGGGCATCGAGTTTGTCGTAATAAGTGGCCGGTGGCGGTTCCATGAAGCGCACGCCGCGGCTTTTCAGCGCCTCCACCGTTTCGTAAATATCACGGGTTGATAATGCGATGTGCTGGATGCCTTCGCCCTTGTATTCGCGCAGGTATTCCTCGATCTGCGATTTGTCATCGGCGGATTCGTTGATGGGGATGCGGATCTTGCCGCAGGGGCTGGTCATGGCGCGGCTCTTGAGGCCGGTCAGTTTGCCTTCGATATCGAAATAACGAATTTCGCGGAAATTGAATACGTTTTCATAAAATCCCGCCCACTCATCCATATGCCCGCGATAGACATTATGGGTTAAATGGTCGATCTGCATCAGTCCCACGCCTTTAGGATGCGTTTCGGGGCCGATCGGCTTGAAATCGATATCGTAAATGGATTGCTCACCATAGCGGTCCACGAGATAGATCAGGCTGCCGCCGATACCGCGTATGGCCGGGATATTCAGCTCCATCGGTCCCGCTGTTGATTCCACCACCTCCACGCCCAGCGATTTCGCTCGCTTCATGGCCGCTGCCGCGTCACGCACACGGAAGGCCATGGCGTTGGCTGATGGGCCGTGAGCGTTATAAAATCCTTCGGCATGGCTGTCTTTCTCGGCGTTGAGGATAAAATTGATGTCGCCCTGCCGCCACAAATGGACGTTTTTCGAACGGTGTTTGGCGATCCTGTTGAAGCCCAGTTGGGTAAACAGCCGCTCCAGCGGCTCCGGCTCGAGGGCGGCGTATTCGATAAATTCGAAGCCGTCCGTACCCATGGGGTTGGTTATCCCCGCGCTTGTCGCGGGGTCTGGTTTTTTATGCTCTGTGGGCATGATGATCAATATGGAAGAATAATAAGGAGATGGTATAATAAATAATTATAAATCAAACCGGACCCTGCGACAAGCGCGGGGATTGAACTATGCTCCGTGCTGATGAACATCCGTCCGACATGCGCGCCGATTATACGTTCGATTTCGATCGGCGGCATTACACTGAAGACGACCATGCCATCTGGCATTTCCTGTGCGAGCGGCAGAAGCCACTGCTGAGAAATCGTGCCTGTAAGGAATATCTGGAATCGCTCGATCGTTTGGGCATTTTGACCGCGGGTGGCATCCCCGATTTCGCCCGCATCAGCGATATGCTGGAAAAAACAACGCGCTGGCGACTGGTGACCGTTCCAGGGCTGATTCCCGGCAATATTTTCCTTGAGCATCTCTCCAGACGCCAGTTCCCGGTGACATGGTGGATTCGCGGCCGCCACCAGCTCGATTACCTTCAGGAGCCGGATATTTTCCACGACCTGTTCGGCCATGTGCCGCTGCTTTCCAACCCGGTGTTTGCCGATTACATGCAGCAGTTCGGGCTGGGTGCGGTCAAGGCCGAGAAGCTGAATGCCGGAGATTTAATTGGGCGGCTTTACTGGTTTACCGTCGAGTTCGGGTTGATCCAGGCGGAGGAAGGGCTGCGCATTTACGGCTCCGGCATCGTTTCCTCGGCCAAAGAATCCATCTATGCACTGGAAAGTCTGGTTCCCAACCGCTTGCGGTTTGACCTGATGCGCGTCATGCGCAGTCAGTACCGCATTGACGGTGTGCAGAAAACTTATTTTGTTATCAATAGCTTCGAGCAACTTTTTGAGGAAACTCGGCCAGATTTCACCGATTATTATGCCCGATTGCGCGGTATGACTGAAATTCCCGAGGGTGCGGTGCTGGATACCGACCAAGTAGTAAAAATCGCCGGGTAGCCCACTTTCTTTGGGTTTTATCACATTATTAACAAAAATCCTTTATATTTGCGTCATATAGCCCATAGGATGACGCATGGTTGAAAGCAACCGATTGACCCAGGAGGATATCCGGCGCTTCATGGAAGATCCTTCCATGGCGATGCAGAAGGAGATCGCCGACAAGGTCGGCGCGCAGTACAGCGCCAGCGGAGAAGAGGCCTTCAGCGCGAAAGCGACCGAGATCGCCGATGATATCTTCAAGCAGTTGCTGGCGCGCGCCGGCGTGGAAGTGCGCACGATCCTGGCCTCGCGCTTAAGCCGCATCGACAAGCTGCCGCCCGACATCCTGCAGACCATGATCAACGATGTCAGCGAAGTGGCGGCGCCGGTGCTTGAGCACTCGAAGCTGCTTAGCGAGAAAGACCTGCTCAACCTGCTGCCGCACAGCGATGCTGAGAAGCTGCAGGCCATTGCCCGCCGCTCGGACGTTACCGAGAAGCTGGCCGATGCGCTGGTAGAAACCCGCCATGAAAGCGTCGTAAGTACGCTGGTGAAAAACGAACAGGCGCAGATCAATCCTCAAACTTTCGAAAAAATCGTGGAGCGGCACAGCGAGAGCGAAGTCATCGTCGAATCGATGATTCAGCGCGACACCATGCCGGTGGCGGTGCTTGACAAGGTGATCACCCGCATTTCAGAGACCATGCAGAAAAGCCTCGAGCAGAAATATGGCAACCTGAGTGAATTCAAGGAAATGAAGAAAGCCCTGGCGCAAACCTTGGAGCTGACGAGTTTGCGGCTGCTGGGATTCAAATCGGAAAACGACGAGCTGATGAAAGTCCTGTCGCATCTGGACGGCAGCAACAAGCTATCGCCTTTCGCTGCGCTTTCCATGGGCAATCTGCAGCTCTATGAAGTCAGCATGTCGCGCCTGCTGCGCGTGCCGCTCAAGAATATCCAAACTCTACTCAAGGATCCTGAGGGTTTTCGTGCCGTTTATGAAAAGGCTGAGCTTCCCGAGGCATTGTTCGAGGCGGCGGCGCTAGCTGCACGCGCTATACGCGAGCTGGAGGAGAAGAGTGTCAGGGAAGGGGGCATCAAGCCCATCTTACGTCCCTCCGAATTGCTGGAATATATGCAGATGCTGACGGCGGAAGAGCCGGTGCCCGGCGTTGAATATCTCTACGCCCTTATGCAAAGCAGTACGCGCCGCGGCCTGAAGGCCTCATGACCGCTGCTGGCTCTCTGATTCAGATATGAGGCGATTCATCACGCTCTTAAAGAGCTCAGTTGCGCCTCCTATGCCTTCTTCCTTGTACATATGAAGCAAAAGCTGCTCAAACGTACCAAGTGAAAGTGTCCCATCTATAAAACTATTGAGTGTGCCGCGAGACATTCCAACTGCGCCTGCGATCTGATTTTTACTTCCAGTACGAGCCAGAATCTTGCCGACGTTGAGAGCAGGGTTGTTTTTAAATGCTTGCTTGCGCTTATCTTCAGATAGCTTCAATTTTACGGGAGTGATTTCACCGCCATTGCCAGCTCTTAGCGTTGCTCCTTTGATAGCATTTTCCAATTCCCTAACATTACCGCGCCACGGGTAAGCCTTCAATGCGGACAGGCTCTCTTCTGTCAGTGTGGGGGACTTGTCGAAGTGTAGTTCCATGGCGGTCTTTTCGATAAAATATTCCGCCAGAAGCGGAATATCTTCGGGACGATCACGCAGGGCGGGCAGCTGTACCTGATAGTCCGTGAGGCGGTAATACAGATCAGGCAGGAGCGTTTGCTCTTTTTCTCCACGCTCATTTTTCCTGACCAGCCTATTGGTTGCCGCTATGACGCGTACATTGATAGGGATTGGCGTATTGCCGCCAACCCTGAAAAACGATCTGCCTGACAGTACGCGCAAGAGATTTACTTGTTGTTCCTTCGGCATTTTATCGATTTCATCAAGGAATATCGTGCCGCCTTCCGCGGCATCGAACTTGCCGGCCCTATCTTTATCTGCGCCGGTAAAAGCGCCCTTCACATGACCGAAGAGCTCCGAACCTATCAATTCTTTAGGAATAGCCCCGCAATTAATGGGTACGAACGGACCATCCTTATGTCCCGGATTTTTTTCACGTTTATGCGCTTCATGAAGGTTATGGATATGATGCGCTATATTCTCTTTGCCCGTGCCGGTCTTGCCTCTTATGAGAACACTGTATTCCGTAGGGGCAACCAGAGAGATTTCCTCCAGGATTTGTTGCATAGGCCCCTTGCGGTGGTAAATCATTTTACCGCCGTTTATCTTTAATTCCTGTCTATCCCCATGGCGTGGCTTTAGGGGATTGTGTGTGCTGCCGGATAATGAGGGAAGATCAGTCATAGCCGCTCATTTTACCAGAATTTAGCTCCAGAAAAATGAAGAATTTATGACAAATTTATACCGGTTAAAGGATAACTCAACCTCTTGTTATAGGCCTATATTTTATCGCCTTGGGCACCAGTGTGTCGACGCCGAGACGTTTTTTGAGATCGGTTTCGTAGGCTTCGTAATTGCCTTCGAACCATTCGACGTGCGAATCGCCCTCGAAGGCGAGGATGTGGGTGGCAATGCGGTCTAAAAACCAGCGATCGTGCGAGATAATCACGGCGCAGCCGGCGAACTCCTCGAGGGCTTCCTCGAGGGCGCGCAGGGTTTCGACGTCGAGATCGTTGGTGGGCTCGTCGAGCAAGAGCACGTTGGCTTCGCTTTTCAGCATCTTGGCCAGGTGCACGCGGTTGCGCTCGCCGCCGGAAAGCGTGCCGACTTTCTTTTGTTGATCGCTGCCCTTGAAGTTGAAGCTTGAGCAATAGGCGCGCGATTTGACGATTTTCTTGCCCAAAGCCATGTCTTCCTGCCCGCCCGAGATTTCCTCCCATACGGAATGCTTATCGTTAAGCGTGTCGCGCGACTGGTCGACATAGCCGAGCTTGACGGTGTCACCAACGGTGAAGCTGCCGGAATCGGGCTTTTCCTTGCCGGTAATCATGCGAAACAGCGTCGTTTTCCCGGCACCGTTGGGACCGATAACACCGACGATGCCGCCGGGTGGCAGGCTGAAAGAGAGATTGTCGATCAAGAGCCTGTCGCCGAAGCCTTTGGAGACGTTCTTAGCCTCGATGACGAGGCTACCGAGCCTGGGGCCTGGCGGGATGACGATCTGCGCCGTTCCCACCTGCGCCGGACCTTCCTTGGCCAGCAGTTTCTCATAGGCGGCGATGCGTGCCTTGCTCTTGGCCTGGCGGGCCTTGGCACCCTGGCGAATCCATTCCAGCTCGCTGGCCAGCTGCTTCTGGCGCGAATTTTCTTCGCTTTTTTCCTGTTCGAGGCGTTTGCGCTTGGCGTCGAGATAGGCCGAATAATTGCCCTCGTAGGGGATACCCTTGCCGCGGTCGAGTTCCAGAATCCAACCGGTGACGTTATCGAGGAAATAGCGGTCATGCGTGACCATGACGACGGTGCCCGAATATTCTTTTAGGAAATGCTCAAGCCAGGCCACCGATTCGGCGTCAAGATGGTTGGTCGGCTCGTCGAGCAGCAGCAGGTCGGGTTTTTCGAGCAGCAATTTGGTCAGCGCCACGCGGCGACGCTCGCCGCCGGAGATTTTTGTGACGTCGGCGTCCTTGGGCGGGCAGCGCAAGGCGTCCATGGCCACCTCGATCTCACGCTCGATCTCCCAACCGCCGCAGGCTTCGATTTTTTCCTGCAATTCGCCCTGTTCTTCGAGGAGTTTGTTCATCTCGGCATCGTCGGTGACTTCGCCCAGCTTCATCGAGACTTCGTTGAATTTTTCGAGCAGCGCTTTCTTCTCGCCCAGCGCTTCCATGATATTTTCCATGACGTTCTTTTTGGGATCGAGCTTGGGCTCCTGCTCGAGATAGCCCACGCGCGCGCCCTCGGCTGCCCACGCCTCGCCGTTCCATTCCTTGTCGATGCCGGCCATGATACGCAAAAGCGTCGATTTGCCCGAGCCGTTGGGGCCGAGCACACCGATCTTGGCGCCGGGGTAAAATGACAGATAAATATTTTTCAAGACCTCCTTG
>JAGWLJ010000254.1 GCA_028873275.1 Pseudomonadota bacterium | reverse complement strand
ACAGATGGGGCTGCCGGGCAACGGCAAGCCGGTGTGGTGAAAGCCTTTGTTAACCCGGCTGCGCTAGAGTAGCGCTAACGTCAACCGCTCTTCTTGTTCCTATGCAGCCATCAGGAAATGAACTCACCTATTCCAAGCTCGCGCTCGGATTCCTGGAAAAGCATCGCCTGCTTCCCACGCCGGAGCATTATGCCATCGGCTATTATTACTGCATGGGCCGTAACCGCGAGTTGATCGACGAGATCGACAAGCTCACCGCCAACACCATTCCCTTCACGCCCAGCATTACCGCCCAACTCTACCAGAAATACATCATCGCCACCAGCCAGCAAAAATCGGCCGATGCCGTGGCCACTAACGCGCAGCGCATCTTGGCCGATGTGATCAAGGTCATTCATGAGTTCAGCAGTGGCACCAAGGATTATCACCAAGGCATCGATCAATATGTCGGCGACATCAGCGATCGCTTCAAGGGTACCGGCGTTGAGCATCTGGTTGAGGAACTGGTGAAAACCACCGTCGGCATGCGCCAGCGCAGCGAAAAGATCAGCAAAAAACTCGAGGAATCCACTCAGGAGATTAAAACGCTAAAGCAGAGCCTGCAGCAGGTGTCGGCCGAGGCGCAGCGCGATTTCCTGACCAGCGTCTATAACCGCAAGTCGTTCGATGGCCTTGCCGAGGAGCAGCTGCAGGCGGCGCGGGAACAACAGGCGGAGCTGTGCCTGCTGATGATCGACATCGACCATTTTAAGCAGTTTAACGACCGCTTCGGCCATCTGCTGGGCGACGAGGTGCTGAAAGTGGTGGCCGGCACGCTGACCGAGACGCTGAAAGGGCGCGATATCGTAGGCCGCTTCGGCGGTGAGGAGTTTTCGGTCGTGCTGCCGGAAACGCCGCTCGACGGCGCCATGAAAGTGGCGGAGATGATCCGCAGCGCCATCGCCGGCAAAGAACTCAAGCGCAAGGACACCGGGGAGATGTACGGCACGATCACCGTGTCGATTGGCGTGGCGCGCTTCCATCCGGGCGCTGATACACTGGCCTCGCTGATCCGCCGCGCCGACGACGCGCTTTACCAGTCCAAGCGCACTGGCCGCAATCGCGTTACCCGTGAGGCGGCATAATTTTCCTTATGCATAATTTATAGTGAAACTGCCAACACTGGCGGCATGATCAAAAACTTCCGTGACCATGCGGCCAATGAGCGCACCTTCCTGGCGTGGGTTCGCACGGCGATCGCCATCATGGCGTTCGGCTTTATCGTGGAGAAATTCGACCTGTTCCTGCAGGTCGCTGCGCCGGCCATGACGGGAAAGGTATTATCCAGGACGGGGCAGGCGCTGGCCAATACTATCGGTCTCGTGTTGATTGTGCTGGGCACCGGGATGATCGCCATTTCAGCCGTGCGTTTCCTGAGAACGGCGAGACAGATCGACATCGATCAGGAATGCCCGGGCACCGGCTCGCGCTTCGACCTGGCGCTGGCGACGCTGCTGGTGCTGCTCGGCTGCGCGCTGTTCCTCTATCTCTCGCATGCCTTTACGGCTGCGCCATCGCTTTCATCAGCGCTGTAACGTTGTGACGGAACATGGCGAGGTAGGTGGGGGCGGGGCCGGCATCGTCGGACAGGGCATCCGAATAAAGCGTACCGCCGATGGCGACCCTGGTATCGCTCTGAAGCTGGCGGATCAGCCGCGGATCGGTGATGTTTTCCAGGAAAATGGCGCGGATGTGCCGGCTGCGGATCTGGTCGACCAGGTCACCCATGGCGGCGGCGGAAACGTCGCTCTCGGTATCGATGCCCAGCGGAGCGATGAAGGTGATGCCGTAGGCCCTGGCAAAATATTGAAATGCGTCATGCGAGGAAATAATCAGGCGTTGCGGCGCAGGTATGTTGGCGATTTGCTGCCTGGCCCAGGCGTCCAGCGCGTCAATGCGCCGGATATACTGCGCGGCACGGCTACGGTATTCAGCGGCATGGGCGGGGTCCGCCTGCACCAGCGCATCGCGGATATTAGCGGCGTAGATTTTTCCATTGGCCAGATCCTGCCAGGCATGTGGATCGGGCTGGCTGCCGCTTGTTTCCAGCGTGGCGATGCCTTTCGAGGCGACGATGACGGGCCCGCCATAGCCGGAAGAAGAAATCAGCCGTACCATCCAGCCCTCGAAGCCCAGCCCGTTGATGATCACCAGGCGCGCGCCGGCGATGGCTTTTGCGTCAGCAGGCGAAGGCTCGTAAACATGCGCGTCGCTGTCGGGCCCGACCAGAGTGGTGAGCGCGATATCCTTACCGGCGATCTCACGCGTCATGTCACCCAGGATGCTGAAGCTGGCCACGACTTTAAGCGGTGCGGCATGAGCCGCCGGTGAAAGGGTAAATAGCAATGCGGCGAGGAGGAAGCGGAAGTGGAGGCGCATAATTATACAGAAGCCGAGCGGGTGTTATGCGTTTCCGCATAATGCTT
>JAGWLJ010000253.1 GCA_028873275.1 Pseudomonadota bacterium | reverse complement strand
CTTTCCATTCGCCTGCTGCTGCCGCAATTGCTGCTGACCACCGGCTTGCATAAGAATGAAGTATTTCTTAGGGAATTGCCGACGCAGCCTCTGGTGCAGAAGCTGCTGCCGGTAGCGGCGGAGCTGGTTTACCAGAATAAAACGCTCGAAGGCGTGCTGGGGGTGCTGAAGAACTGGAACGACCGCAAGCCGGAGTTTCCCGCCACGCTCAATCCGTACGGCATCACCGGCCAATGGTACCCGCTGATGAGGGATTTCGTCGTGGAAGACGGTCCCGCCGCCGGTATGCGCATCACCTGCCTGACCGATCACATCGCCATGAAGGCGGAAAGCCAGCATTTGCATCACAGCGCCGAAAACCTGATACAGGACGCCCTGGCCGGACATGCGCATTTCTTCTCCGCACGCGACAGGGACGGCTGGCAGGTATCCACCTTCGTGCTGCGCCGCCTGCCGGTCGGCGGCCGCTATGAGGATAGCATCGCCGTGCCCGGAGTGTTCAACGAGAGCCCCTCCACGCTCTATATGGAACAGCACCGCGCCGATAATAACGAGCCACCCTCGGCGCTGGCTTGGGAAGCCTACAAGGCACTGAAGGAGGCTATTGGAAGGAAAGACGTATTCGTCAATCTGGAAATGGCCGGAGAAACGCCGGAAAGCAAAGCCGCCAAGCAGCATATCCCGCCCGCCCTGCTGCAGATCGGGAGCGATATCACGTCGGCGATGGTGGAGCAGCGCTTCCGTCATTACGCCGGGTCGCGCGGAGTCGCTTTCGATGCGGGGAAGCAGCGGTTCCGGCCCTGCGATACGCATCTTTTCTCCGGCGAAGCCCCCGGCAAGCACAAGGCGTTGCGCGATCTGCCTGCCCAGGAATGCTTTGACGCCAGCGGCGTTACGGCCGGCATTCACGCGGTAATCAACGATGTGTGGCCGACGCTGGCGGCAGAATTGCAGCGCGGCGAGGCAGCGCAGATGCCGAAAGTCATACGGTTGATGTAGGGCATCATGCATATCCTGTTTCTAGGCGATGTGGTGGGGCGTTCGGGGCGCGATGCGGTGGTGAAGCATCTGCCGAAGCTGCGCAGGGAGTGGAATCTCGATTTTGTCGTTGTCGATGGCGATAACTCGGCGGGCGGATTCGGCAGCACGCCGCAGACGGTGAAGGAATTTTTCAGCGCCGGGGCGGATGTGGTGACGGGGGGCGATCATATCTGGGATCAGAAGGAGATCGTGCCTTACCTGGCGGGTGAGAAGCGCCTGCTCAGGCCCCAGAATTTTCCCGACCGGGCGCCGGGAACCGGTCATGGGATTTTTACAGCGGGCAATGGCAAGAAAGTGATGGTGATCCACCTGCTGGGGCAGGTGTTTCATAAGGAGCATACCAACTGTCCTTTCGCTACTGCCGATAAGCTACTGGAATCGGTGCGGATGGGCGGCAACGTGGCGGCGATCATCGTCGATTTTCATGCCGAGGCGACGTCGGAGAAAACGGCGATGGGGCAGTATCTCGATGGGCGCGTCAGCATCGTCGTCGGCAGCCATACGCATATCCCCACGGCCGACGCGCGCATCCTGCCCAAGGGTACGGCCTACCAGACCGATGCCGGCATGTGCGGCGATTATAACTCGGTGATCGGCTTCGATCCGGCCGGGCCGCTCGAGCGCTTCCTCACCAAGATTCCCAAGGCGCGTATGGAACCGGCGGCGGGGGAAGGCACGCTGTGCGGGCTTTTGGTGGAGACCGATGACGTGGCCGGGTTGGCGAGGAGTTGCAAGGCTATACAATATCCGAATCCTCTGTAATATAATCGTCATTCCCGCGCAGGCGGGAATCCATCCCGGCGCGTCTGCGCCGAAATAGTAGTACTATACCGCGCCCATGGCGCTTTAGATGGATTCCCGCCTGCGCGGGAATGACGAACAAATGGGGAATACATGACCATCCGCAATCTCGAGAAGATGTTCGCGCCGAAATCGCTGGCGCTGATCGGGGCGAGCGACAAGGAGCGCTCGGTCGGGCATGTGCTGATGCAGAATGTCCTGAAGAGCGGCTTCGGAGGGCCGGTCATGCCGGTCAATCCCAACCATGCGTCGCTCGGAGGCATGACCTGCTACCCGGATGTCAAAAGCCTGCCGGAAACGCCCGACCTTGCCGTGCTGTGCGTGGCGGCGGAACACGTGCCGCCGGCGGTGGCGGAGCTGGGCGCGCGCGGAACGAAGGCGGCGGTGGTGATCTCGGCAGGGTTCAGCGAAACCGGCACGCCGGAAGGCAAGGCGCTGGGGGAAGCGCTGCTGGCGGCGGCGCGGCCGCATAACCTGCGGCTGATCGGCCCCAATTGCGTGGGCATCATGGTGCCGGGAGCGAAGCTCAATGCCAGCTTCGCGCATATCTCCCCGGCGCCGGGAAGCCTCGCCTTCGTGTCGCAGTCGGGCGCGCTGTGCACGGCGATCCTTGATTACGTGGCCA
>JAGWLJ010000252.1 GCA_028873275.1 Pseudomonadota bacterium | reverse complement strand
AGCAGATGCGCATTCTGCAGCGCCAGCGCCACATCATCGGCATTCTCGAAAGTTTTCCGCTCTCCGAATACGTGGGCCAGTTCCGAAGGAATAGAAGCGCCGCGCAAAAATTCGAAAGAAGGATAAAGATAATACGTTCCCTTAGGCACGCCGTCGGGTAACAGCAGGAAATTGATTTTTTTCTCTATTTCCTGAATCCCTTCAACCACGGTTTTGAGCCGCTTCTGATAATATTCCGCTGTCTGGTAGCGGTAATTGCGCGGGTTTTTCTCATCGTACTGCGCATTCTTATCCTCGGCATCGACGCCGCCATGGGCGATCTCCACCAGCGTCGTCCCCAGGCCGATCAAATTGTGGTGGCAGCTGCCCAGTATGTCGTAGGAATTGCAGCCGCGGATGCGCTTCAGCAGATCGTCATTGAAAGCGCAGATAACGGCGGCGCGGTCGCGCGCATGGCCGATCTTCGAGCCGCTATGGATCCACATGGTGCGCTTCCTGGCTTTCTCGTCGAGATAGGGCAGCGGCGTATAGATGCCCATCTCCGGCGCGATGGTGCCCAGATAAAGGTCTTCCTGCACGAGATAAAGCGAAGGGTATTTGGCGCATAAGGCATTGAGGCGCTCGCCGACTGTTTTTGCTTCTTCCTCGGTCAGCGTTTTGCCGGAGGGATTATGCGGATAATGATAGAGGAGGAGAATGCTTTTGCCGGGCGTTTCGGCCAGGACTTTATCGATTTCCCCGGAGATATTTCCGACGTCGAGCAGGTAATCCTTGTCGAGCGCGAAGGTGCGGATGTCACGTTCCTTGGTGTGCTTGGCGATTTCCATCCACGGCGGGTAAAACGGTTCGGAGACGAGGATGGCGGGATCTTTGGCCACCTGGAAAGCAAGGTTCAGCGCGCCGGTGCCGCCATTGGCGCCGATGACGTTATGATAATCGATGCTGCCTTTCGGGAGGCGGTTGATGAGCGTCAGCGCATTGGCGATCACCTGCCGCCACTGCGGCGGGCCGTCGACATCGAGATAGCCGGTGTTTTCGTCATCCTCGTTGCGGTGAAGGATATGCTCGGCCATCGCCTGGTCGGCAGGCTGATAGGCCGGCGCCGTCGGGTTGCCGAGATGGCAGCGCAGGACGGCGACGCCCGTCTTTTGTTCAATGTCGGCTGCCGTGGCATTCAGCGCCTGCAGCGGATTCTCGCGGGTGTAGATGTCTTTTAGATGGGGGTGGGGAGGCATTTATTTTTCGGTTTCCAGCGGCCTTTTTTTGACTGCCAGATACCCTTGCCGGAACTTGTACCAATCTTTGGTTGCTGCACCGGTATCAAAATCTCTGTCCGTTAAGAGTGATGGATCAACAGCCAGCTCTTTCTGTTGGGATTCTGGCTGGTTTGTCTCGGACTCTTTCTTTTTATCATCCGGCTGCATAAAATTTCTCCTTTGATTATGCGGCTGGAGCATATTCCCGAATCCATGGAAGTCAACCGTAATTTACTATTAATTAACCTTTTGACCTGCCAGCCGATCTTCCCCGATTGACGCCGCCGGCCAACGGGATTATGCTCCGCTCCCTTAAAAACCGATGAGGATGATTATGCAAATGCAGGTATCCGGCAAGGGCGTCGATGTGGGCGAGGCGCTGCGCACCCATATCGAGACTCAGATCGAGGAGCATGTCAGCAAATATATCGACCGCGTCACCAGCGTGCATGTGGTGGTCTCGCGCGAAGCGCATCTGTTCTGCGTCCATATCACCGGCAATCTCGGCACACATGCCGGCCTCGTGGTCAAGGGCAAGGGCGAGGCGCTGGAGGTTTACGCCGCTTTCGATGCTGCGCTCGATAAAGTCTCCAAGCAGTTGCGCCGCTACAAGCGCAAGCTGACCAATCATCACAAGACGGGCGAGAAGCGCCGCGTCACCTCCGGCACCAAATACGTCCTGCCGCCGGAAGCGGGCGAGCATGAGGCGGAAAATCACAGCGGCCTCGTCATCGCCGAGCAGCCGACCGAAATCGAAACGCTGACCGTCAGCGAAGCGGTAATGAAAATGGACCTGCAGGATCTGCCGGCGCTGATGTTCTTCAACTCGGCGCATGGGCGCCTCAATGTCGTGTACCGCCGCGCCGACGGCAATATTTCCTGGGTAGACCCCGAAGAAAAAGCGGCGTAAAGTCACTTCGATTTTTTATGAATCTTTCCTCCCTATTGCCGCCCGAGGCCGTGCTGGCTGCGCTTAAAGCGCGCGACAAGAAACAGGCGCTGAAATCCCTGGCGGCGCAGGCGGCGGAACTGACACCGCTCTCCGAGCGCGAGATTTACGCGACGCTGATGGAGCGTGAGGAATCCGGCGGCACCAGCATGGGCGGCGGCGTGTGCATCCCGCATGGCCGCTTCAAGGATTTGAAAACGCTGCACGCATTTTTCGCCAAGCTGGAAAAGCCGGTCGCCTTCGGCGCACCCGACGGCAAGCCG
>JAGWLJ010000251.1 GCA_028873275.1 Pseudomonadota bacterium | reverse complement strand
CGCAACTGGCCGTTCTTCCGCGACCGCCGCATCGACGCCTACGGCAACCTTACCCAGCGTTTCGGGCATTAGCCATGCGGATGCCCGCCGAGTGGGAGAAGCACGCCGCTACATTGCTTGCCTGGCCGCATCATGAGAAAGACTGGCCGGGAAAATTCGCGCCGATTCCGTGGGTGTATGGTGAAATCATCCGGTATCTCGCAGCGCACGAACCGGTGAAGTTGCTGGTGCAGGACGCTCGTGAAAAAATAAAGGCAACCGCAATATTAAAGCGCGCCGGGGTGAACCTCAAGAACATCGATCTCCGCATCATCCCGACCAACCGCGTCTGGCTGCGCGATTCCGGGCCGATTTATGTGAAGACCGGCAAAAAGAAACTCATGCTCGACTGGAAGTTCACCGCCTGGGCGAAATATCCCAACCACCAGCTCGACAATAAGGTGCCGGCAGCGCTGAATAGCAAAGACAAGATCCTGCGCATTGAGCCGATTCATAAGGGAAAGCGCGTGGTACTGGAAGGCGGCAGCATTGATGTCAATGGCCAGGGCGTACTGCTTACCACCGAGGAATGTTTGCTTTCCGAAATCCAGTGCCGCAACCCGGGATTTATCCGCCGGGATTACGAAGCCGTGTTCGAGAAATATCTCGGCATCGAGCAGGTCATCTGGCTGGGTAGAGGCATCGAAGGGGATGATACGCACGGCCACGTCGACGACCTGGCACGGTTCACAAACGAGAGCACTATCGTCACCGTAATCGAAAGAAATAAAAAAGATGCCAATTACGCGCCGCTACAGGACAACCTGAAGCGTCTCAAAAAAGCCCGCAATCAGCATGGCAAGCCCTTCACCATCATCGAATTGCCGATGCCAAGGCCGCTCATCTTCGAAGGCACCCGCCTGCCCGCTTCCTACGCCAATTTCTATATCGCAAACGGGCTCGTGCTGGTGCCGACCTTCAACGACCCGGCTGACCGCGCTGCCCTCTCCATTCTCGCCGAATGTTTCCCTGGCCGCGAGGTAATCGGCATCCATGCGGTTGATTTAGTATGGGGCTTCGGCACGCTCCATTGTATGAGCCAGCAGGAGCCGCTATAGTGCCGCCATGCTAACGCCGAAAAAACTCGCCGCCTGCGTCCGTGAAGCGATCGTGCTCACCATCCGGCACGACGGCATCGAGCACGCCGGCTACCTCGCCTTCCTCGGGCTGCTGGCCATGTTCCCGTTCCTCGTATTCACGGTGGCGGTGATCGGCGTCATCGGCCAGGGCCCGGCCGGCGCCGAATTCATCACCACCATTCTCAATCAATTGCCGAAGCACATCACCGCCGCCATCCAGCCGCGCATCGTCGAGATCGTTTCCGGCCCGCCGCAGGGGCTGCTCACCATCTCCATTGTAGGCGCCATCTGGACGGCCTCCTCGGGAGTCGAGGGGCTGCGCACCATCTTGAACCGCGCCTATCACGTCGCCACCCCGCCGGCCTACCTCTTCCGCCGCTCGCTTTCCATTCTGCAGCTCCTGTTCTTCACCTTCGTCCTCATCATCGCCATGCTGCTGGTGGTGACCGTGCCACTGCTGCTCAAGCATCTTGAAGGCTGGCTTGGCATTCATATTCTCTATCAGGAATACTGGAGCCATACGGTGGTCGGGTTTTCGATCGCCGCGTTGTTTATCGCCGTCTGCGGCCTCTATTACCTGATTCCCAACATCAAGCAGCGCCTGGTGTCGGTGGCGCCGGGGGCGGTGATCGTGGTCGTGCTGTGGCTGGCGGCGGCGTGGCTTTTCACGCTCTACCTCTCCAATTTCCACCAGGTGAGTCTGATCTACGGGAGCTTGGGCGGCATCATCGCCGCGCTGGTGTTCTTCTATATCTGCAACATGATTTTCATCTTCGGCGCCGAGTTCAACCACCAGCTGGTCGAAGCGCTGGGGCTGTACCTGGCGGCTAAAGAATAGCCGGAATCTGCCCCTGCGCCATGGCAATCAGGAAACCGACGGCAATCGCCACGCCGTAGGGAATCGGCTCGCCGTCTTTCAGCAGCCGGAACGATACTTTGACCGGCAAATGCAACAGCACTTTGCGCAAAACCCACACCAGCACGGCAAACACGCCGCCCAGCAGCGCCACCATGATCAGGAAATCCAGCAGGTTGTACCAGCCGGCCCACAGCGCGCAGGCGGTGAGCAGCTTGATATCGCCGCCGCCCATCCATTTCCTGGCGAACACGAAATAGCCCACGACAAAGACGATGGCCATGCCGAGAAGCGCCATTTTCCAGTCCGCATGGCCGTGTCCGGTATAAACCGCCACCGGATAGAGCAGCAGCAGCGAACCGACCAGCCAGTTGGGGATGAGGTAGCGCGTCCCGTCGAACCACAGGACGGCCAACATGCTGAATATCAAATAGATAGGTATTATTTCCATAGCTGGCATTTTAGCAGCGGTTGATTAACAGCGTATTAATGAGAAATC
>JAGWLJ010000250.1 GCA_028873275.1 Pseudomonadota bacterium | reverse complement strand
GAGGAACTGGCACGTAAATACGAGGAACCATACTAAAGGTGATTAGGTTGTAGGGGGATGGGGTTTTAGGGGAAATAAGCCCCTGAAATTTCCCTTATAACCCTGCCACCTTATAACCTTATAACCAAGGATACTATTATGCGTCACAATATGTCAGGCCGCAAGCTGGGCCGCAAATCCGCCCACCGCAAGGCGATGTTCGCCAATCTCGCGAACGCGCTCATCAAGCACGAGCAGATTTCGACCACGCTGCCCAAGGCGAAGGACCTTCGCCCGCAGGTGGAAAAGCTGGTCACGCTCGCCAAGCGCGGTGACCTGCATGCGCGCCGCCAGGTGCTTTCCGTGCTGAAAGATGCCACGATCACCGACAAACTCTTTTCCACGCTGGCCGAGCGCTATAAGGCGCGCAAGGGCGGCTACACCCGCGTGCTGAAAGCCGGCTTCCGCTACGGCGACGCCGCGCCGCTGGCCATCATCGAATTCGTCGACCGCGACGAATCGGCCAAGGGCAGGGACTCTGGCCCGGCCGAAGCGTCTGAACCTGTTACGCTGGGCCTCAAGGATCCGGAAAAAGAATCCGCCAAGGAACCCAAGGCCAAGAAGGCGAAAACGAAAAAATCCAAGGCGGCGTAACCGCTGCATGGCGATGATGCCCGCCAGGGAACGTTTCCCGAACCGTCCCGAGCAGGGAATAATGGCTTCTACCGGAGATGGATTTTTTAGCACTGGTAGAGGCACCCTATGAGTTTTCTTGCTTTCATGTATGTGGCAGTAGGCGGCGCGTTTGGCGCGATGTGCCGGTTCGCCATGATGTCGCTCATCGGCAAAATCAATCCCGGCGAATTTCCCTTCGGCACCTTCACCGTCAATATCCTCGGTTCGTTCCTGATGGGATTCCTGGTCGCCGTCATCGCCACCTACCTGCCGCAGCGCGCCAAGGACCTGCACCTGCTGCTCGCCGTCGGTATGCTCGGCGGATTCACCACCTTTTCTTCCTTCGCCCTTGACGTGTTCACCATGTTCGAGCGCGGCGTCATCGCGCAGGGGCTGGTGTATACCTTCGGCTCGGTGGTGCTGTCGGTCGCGGCGCTGATGGGCGGTATGATGTGCATCAAGCTGTTCGGATGAGCGAACATACGGTCAGCGGCGATGATGCCGATATCCGGCTCGACCGCTGGTTCAAACGCCATTTCCCACACATCACGCACGGCCTGCTGGAGAAGCATTTGCGCAAGGGCGATATCCGCGTGGATGGAAAAAAGGCTAAGTCCTCGGACCGGGTGTGGGCGGGGCAGGTGATAAGGCTCAAGGCTATGGGCTTGGGGCTTGAGGAAAGAAGCTCTAAGCCTAATAAAGCCCATAGCCTAAAGCCTGACGACGAACGCTTCATCCAATCGCTCGTCCTTTATAAGGACGCCAACATCATTATCCTGAACAAGCCTTATGGCCTGCCGGTACAGGGCGGAAGCAAGATCGCCCGCAGCCTCGACGATTTGCTGGACGGCCTTGCGTTCGGCGGCGACCGCCCCAAGCTCACCCACCGGCTCGACCGCGATACCACCGGCTGCCTGGTGCTGGCGCGCACCGCCAAAGCCGCCGCGCAACTGATGAAGATCTTTTCCTCGCGGCGCATCGAGAAGACCTACCTGGCGCTGGTGAACGGCTGCCCGCTCGATCCGGAAGGCGTCATCGACCAGCCAATGCTCAAGAAACAAAATCCCAAGGCCAGCGGCACACCGGGCGGGCCGGAGGGCAGGGACTATGAAATCATGCAGGTGGATGCAGCGGGCCAGAAGGCCGTCACGGAATACCGCGTGCGAGATGCCTGCGCGCGGCGGTTCGCGCTGATGGAGCTGAAACCGCAGACCGGCCGCACGCACCAGCTGCGCGTGCACATGCAGGCGATTGCATGCCCCATCGTCGGCGACCATAAATACGGGGGGGCGACGCAGGATGCCGAATCGCTCGGCGTGGAAAACAAACTACACCTCCATGCCTGGCGCATCGCCGTCCCGGCGCTGGCGGGCGGAAAGCCGGTGGAGGCCATTGCTCCGCTTCCCTCCCACATGACGAAAAGCCTGAAGGCGCTAGGTATTGATATTCCAAGGAAATAAAAGGACGTTTTTACGCTTGCCTGCACGCCAATAAATTGCTTTCCTCTCGTAAACTATTAAGGGGCTGACCCATGAACGCTACCAAAGTAAAAACCGCGCGCGCCACCGTCACGGCCGACCGCCAGACGCGCACTACCGCCATCATCACCGAGCTCGAGCGGAAGCGCGAGCGGGCGCGCGAAGGCGGCGGTTTGCCGCGCATCGAGACGCAGCACGGCAAGGGCAAGCTCACGGCGCGCGAGCGGCTGGAAGTGCTGCTCGACCCGGATTCCTTCGAGGAGTTCGATATGTTCGTCGAGGCCCGCTGCACCAATTTCGGCATGGAAGACAACAAAATCCCCGGCGACGGCTGCGTCACCG
>JAGWLJ010000249.1 GCA_028873275.1 Pseudomonadota bacterium | reverse complement strand
TGGATACTGGCTCATATGAAAGCACATCATATAAAACCTCCTTCTTTCCGCCTGAATGGTTCGAAAGTGGATTTCGACAAGCTGGCGCTTGGCAAGGAAATCCGCTTCAGGCTAGGCAAAGAAGAACCGGTTGCCAGCCGCTAGGCGTTAACTTATATCCTCCATGGCACTATCTTTAGTGTGCGCCGGGACCAGCCGGCCTTTCTTGCTTGATATCACGCAAAAAAACCATAGAATTGCGGCTCTTTGGAATATCGGGCAGTAACGTGGCGCTTTCTTTCCAGCAATTGATATTGAATCTGCACCAGTTCTGGGCGGAGCGCAGCTGCGTCATTCTGCAGCCTTATGACATGGAGGTGGGCGCGGGCACCTTTCATCCGGCCACTGCTCTGCGCGCGCTGGGGCCCAAATCATGGAACGCCGCCTATGTGCAGCCGTCGCGCCGTCCCAAGGATGGCCGCTACGGCGAAAATCCCAACCGTCTGCAGCATTATTACCAGTACCAGGTGATCCTGAAGCCCTCGCCGGGCAATATTCAGGAGATTTACCTCGAAAGCCTGAAAATGCTCGGCATCGACCCCATGAAGCACGACATCCGTTTCGTCGAGGACGACTGGGAAAGCCCGACGCTGGGTGCCTGGGGACTCGGCTGGGAGGTGTGGTGCGACGGCATGGAGGTCACGCAGTTCACTTATTTCCAGCAGGTGGGCGGCATTGAGTGCCGGCCGGCCTCCGGCGAGATCACCTACGGGCTCGAACGCCTGGCCATGTATATCCAGGGCAAGGAGAATGTGTACGATCTCGATTTCAATGGCAAAGGCGTAACTTACGGCGAGGTTTTCCTGGAAAACGAAAAGGAATTCTCCGCCTACAATCTCGAATATGCCGATACGGCGCAGCTGCTGCGCCAGTTCGAGGATGCCGAGAAGGAATGCCAGTCCCTGCTGGAAAAACATCTCCCTCTGCCCGCTTACGATCAGTGCATCAAGGCCAGCCACCGCTTCAACCTGCTCGACGCGCGCGGCGTCATTTCGGTGACGGAACGCGCCGCCTACATTGCCCGCGTGCGCGCACTGGCCAAAGGTTGTTGCGAAGCGTGGGTGGAAAAGGAAGCTGCCGCATGATGCTCACCATGCTCCACAGCAAAATCCATCGCGCGCGCGTGACGCATGCCGATCTGCATTACAACGGCTCGTTGGGCATCGACCGCGAGCTGATCGACATGGCGGGCATGCTGCCCGGCCAGCAGATCGACGTGCTGAACGTCGCCAACGGCAAGCGCTTCACCACCTATATTCTTGCCGAAGAGCGCGGCTCGAAGAAGATCGGCGTCTATGGCGCCGCCGCGCATCTGGTGCAGGTCGGCGACCCGGTCATCATCATTGCTTACGCGCAGATGGAGCCGCAGGAGGCAAAAAATTATCGGCCGGTGGTGCTGCTGATGGACGAAAAAAACAACGTAACCGCGCATGGCTGAGCTCCTTCTTGAACTCTTCAGCGAGGAAATCCCGGCGCGCATGCAGGCCGATGCGGCGCGCACGCTCGAATCTTTGTCCAGAGAGGCGATGGCTAAAGAGGGCTTCGCTGATATCGCCACGAAAACCTTTGTCACGCCGCGCCGGCTGGCCCTGCTGGCCGGCGGCATTCCGCTAAGCCAGCCGGATGTGACCACGGAACTCAAAGGCCCCAGGGCCGATGCGCCGCAGGCGGCCATCGACGGCTTCCTTAAAAAAACCAACCTGACGCTGCAGCAGTTGGAGAATCGCGGCGGCGTCTATTTCGCCGCCGTCCACCAGAAGGGCAAGCCGGCGGCAGAGCTGCTCAAGCTGCTCATCGAAGGCATATTGCAGAACTTTCCGTGGCCGAAATCGATGCGCTGGGGAGCGAACGATATCACCTGGGTGCGCCCGCTGCACAGCATTCTCTGCCTGTTCGACGGCAAGATGGTGCCGGTGGCATTCGGCCCGGTGAAGGCAAGCAACACCACCTGTGGCCACCGTTTCCTGAGCCCGCAGGCCATCACCATTACGACGCCGGAAGAATACGAGGCGAAGCTCGAAAAAGCGCATGTGATCGCCGACCGCGAGAAGCGCAAGGCGGAGATTCTGAAGCAGGCTGAAAAAGCGGCGGCGGGGCAGGGGCTTTCCATCAGGAAAGACGAGGGGCTGCTTGAGGAAGTGACCGGCCTCGTCGAATGGCCGGTGGTGCTGGTAGGCAGTATCGATAAGCAGTTCATGGATCTGCCGTGGCAGGTGCTGGTGTCGGAGATGCGGGCGCATCAGAAATATTTCGCGCTGGAAAACAAAGAAGGTGCTTTCGCCGATAAATTCCTGATCACCGCCAACATGGTGGCAGGTGACGGCGGCAAGGCCATCATCGCCGGCAATGAGCGTGTGCTGCGCGCGCGGCTGGCTGACGGGCGCTTCTTCTGGGACCAGGATCGCAAAAAGCCATTGGCGGAATGGGCGAAGGGGCT
>JAGWLJ010000248.1 GCA_028873275.1 Pseudomonadota bacterium | reverse complement strand
ATCTCGAATTCGACCTGGCGGAAGGGCGGGGCGACCTTGTTCTTGACGATCTTGACCTTGGTCTGGTTGCCGATGACTTCGTCCTTTTCCTTGATGGCGCCGATGCGGCGGATGTCCATGCGCACGCTGGCGTAGAATTTGAGCGCATTGCCGCCAGTGGTGGTTTCGGGGTTGCCGAACATGACGCCGATCTTCATGCGGATCTGGTTGATGAAGATGACCGTGCAGTTGGTGCGCGAGATCGAGCCGGTGAGTTTCCTCAGCGCCTGGCTCATTAGCCGCGCCTGCAGGCCCATGTGGGAATCGCCCATCTCGCCGTCGAGCTCGGCCTTGGGAACGAGGGCTGCCACCGAGTCGACAATGATCACGTCTACGGCGCCGCTGCGCACCAGCGTGTCGGCGATTTCAAGCGCCTGCTCGCCGGTGTCGGGCTGCGACAGCAGCAGATCGTCGGTGTTGACGCCCAGCTTTTTGGCGTAGATGGGATCAAGTGCATGCTCGGCGTCGATGAAGGCGCAGGTGCCACCCTTTTTCTGCGCTTCGGCGACGATGTGCAGAGTAAGGGTGGTCTTGCCCGAGCTTTCGGGCCCGTAAATCTCGATGATGCGGCCCTTGGGAATGCCGCCGACGCCCAGCGGCAGGTCGAGCCCCAGCGAGCCGGTGGAGATGGCTTCGACCGCCTCGGCCTGCTGCGTGCCCAGCTTCATGATCGACCCTTTGCCGAAGGTTTTTTCGATCTGCGACAGTGCGGTTTCGAGCGCTTTATTCTTGTCCATGAGATGCTCCCTGAGTTAGCTAATTAATCAATTGGCAACACTTTACACCGTTTATCCATTGGCGCAACGGCTATCGTGCTTGCATAGGGCTGGCCTCTTGGTAAAACTTACCCTATATACAGGAGAAACACAGCAACAGGAACGTGATGGAACCCGCCATCGTTATTCACAAGCCCGCCGATTACGAAGGCATGCGCCGCGCCGGAAAGCTGGCGGCCGAGGTGCTGGATATGATCGCGCCGCATGTGCAGCCGGGCGTCACCACCGGAAGCCTCAACGATCTCTGTCATGAGATGATCGTGAGCGCCGGGGCGATTCCCGCGCCGCTGGGCTATCGCGGCTTTCCCAAGTCCATCTGCACCTCGGTCAACCATGTCGTCTGCCATGGCATTCCGGGCGATCTGAGGCTCAAGGACGGCGACATCGTCAATATCGACGTCACCGTCATCGTCGATGGCTGGCACGGCGACACCAGCCGCATGTACTGGGCGGGCGAGCCGCCCATCAAGGCCAAGCGCCTGTGCCAGATCACCTATGAGGCGATGATGCTGGGCATCGGGCAGGTAAAGCCGGGGAATACGGTGGGCCATATCGGCCATGCCATCCAGACCTATGCCGAGAAGCACGGTTATTCGGTGGTGCGCGATTATTGCGGGCATGGGCTGGGCAAGGTGTTCCACACCGTTCCCAACATCCTGCATTACGGTGAGCCGGGCGAGGGGCCGGAGCTGAAAGAAGGCATGTTCTTTACCGTCGAGCCGATGATCAATGCCGGACATTACGATACGATCTTAAGCAGGCATGACAACTGGACGGTCACTACGCGCGACAAGTCGCTGTCGGCGCAGTTCGAGCATTCGATCGGCGTGACGGCGACGGGATGTGAGATTTTTACCGCGTCGCCCAGAGGCATGCATCAGCCGCCGTATGCGTAAGGGATAATTTCATCCCGATTCGCGTCAATGCAAGTCTATTGACACACCGTTATCTATTGTTAATAGGTTTAGGGGTAAGCCTCAAAAAAATATTATAGGATGTGCATATGCCGCTGGCCTCGGAGAAACAAACTGAAATAAAAAACCTTATCGTAAAATCAGTGGAGGCACCACCTGCCGCCATAGGGGCACCTCATGGGGTCAGTATCGGTGCAAGAGAAGAAAATTCCGCTCAGGAGCAATTAGTCTTTGAAATCCTGATGCAGGCCAGGCGCGGCGTGCCCGATGCAAGATTCACAATCTCGTACTCCTACGGGACTGGGGCGGGATACGGTGCCGGAAACCTGGAAGGCGTTAACTTCAAATGGAATAAGGCGCTTAACGATCAGCTGCGGGTTCAATTAGCACAGCCGGAAACCGGTAAGCGTTTGCGTTCTACGAAGGATGAGAAGCGCCAGTGGTCGGAGGAGGCGCAGCTTTGGGATTGGGAGCTGGAGACTGCGGAAAGAGGGCGACAAAAACAATTGGATATTGACGACTTTAAGAATGAAATATTTCCTTATAGTAAAATGGTCCGCGATTCTGAAGGCAGGCTCTGGGTAGAAACCGTCAAGCCAGCCTCTGAAACGGGCATGACTCTGGAAGCGAGGATTGATCACAATATTGCAGAATTGGTTTCCCAGGATACTTTTAACACCATTTATTCCAGTGGCTACCGTGCGCTGGGTTATATCAAGAAAGCCGCTGCGCTCGAAGGCATGGATGCGGTGCACACGGATGCCCTG
>JAGWLJ010000247.1 GCA_028873275.1 Pseudomonadota bacterium | reverse complement strand
TCCATGGCCGTTCCAACGATGTTACCCTGAATAGCCTGTTGCGTCAGGCCGGTGAGCGTACGCGAATTTATTTTATTGAAGACGTAGGTGGGCTGATAAGTTGACTTGAACACTTTTGCCTCTTCCGCGAAGCGTTTCTCAGCATGCGCTTTATTCATCCGTGAGGTGAATCCTTCTAAAAACTTCAGGGCGAACGCTTCAATATCCTTACAAGCCCCCGGCAGAATGATTTTAAACTGGGGCGGCTCTTTACTCTGTAACAGGGTCAGGGACCGCGCCGGCATGTCCGCCTGCCTTCCTCCCGCCTCTCTTTCCGCGTGATGCCGGATGGCGGTAATCAACGGAAGCACCAGCATATAGGCATGGTTGGCGCTGCCTTTCCACTGGAGGGTAAATACCGTCGAATTCAGGGGATGCTGACTATCGCCGACGGGCGACAGCCCCACATTAATTTGCAGTCCGGGCAGGTGATATTGATGCAGCATGCGGGTTTAATCGGTTGGGGGCGTCATTGTACTATACGCATCAAATATAAATACAAGTTAATTATTGGCGGAGTGCCTCTGCATACAGCCATTGCGTTGCGCGCAATTGCTGTTATAATTCACACCCTTTCAAACTTTTTAAAGATTTATCCATGAGTTACAAGGTTGCAGTCGTCGGCGCGACCGGCAATGTCGGGCGCGAAATACTGGAAATTCTAGCCGAACGCCGTTTCCCGGCGCGGGAAGTGGTGGCGCTGGCCTCACGCGGCTCCATCGGCAAGAAGGTCAGCTTCGGCGAGCAGGATGTGCTTTCCGTCCGGGCCCTTGATGATTATGATTTCAGCGACACCGATATCGCTCTCTTCTCCCCCGGCTCGGCCGTTTCAAAAATTCACGCGCCGCGTGCCGCAGCGGCCGGCTGCGTCGTCATCGACAATACCTCGCAATTCCGCATGGACCCGGAGATTCCGCTGGTCGTGCCCGAGGTCAACGCCGATGCGCTGAGGGATTACCGCAAGCGCAACATCATCGCCAACCCCAACTGCTCGACCATGCAGATGGTGGTGGCGTTGAAACCCCTGCACGAGGCGGCCAAAATCAAGCGCGTCGTCGTTTCCACTTATCAATCGGTCAGCGGCGCCGGCAAGGAGGCCATGGATGAACTGTTCGAGCAGACCAAATCGCTGTTCATGAACGAGCACAAGAACCCTAGCAAGTTCACCAAGCGCATCGCCTTCAACGTCATTCCGCATATTGACGTCTTTATGGATGACGGCTCAACCAAGGAAGAATGGAAGATGGTCAACGAGACCAAGAAAATCCTCGATCCCAACATCGCCGTGGCCGCCACCTGCGTGCGCGTGCCGGTCTTCGTCGGCCATTCCGAATCGGTCAACCTGGAATTCGAGCGCCCGCTTTCGGCCGATGAGGCCCGCGAGATTCTCTCCGAGGCCGAGGGCGTGGTGCTTTACGACGAGCGCCGGGATGGCGGCTACGCCACCCCCATCGAATCGGCCGGCGAGGACGGCGTCTACATCTCCCGCCTGCGCGCCGACCCGACGGTGAAGCATGGCCTCAATCTGTGGATTGTCTCTGACAACCTGCGCAAAGGCGCGGCGCTGAACGCCGTGCAGATTGCCGAGGAGCTGGTGCAGAATTACGGGCTGGCGCCCAAGATGGCGCATTAATGAAGCCGCTGCCCAAGAACTACGACCATAAGGAACGCGAAAAACACTGGCAGGAGCGCTGGGCCGAGAGCGATATCTATCATTTCAAAAATGATAAGCCACGCGCCGAGACCTTCGTCATCGACACCCCACCGCCCACCGTGTCCGGTGTGCTGCATATGGGGCATATTTTCAGCTATACGCAGGCCGATTTCGTGGCGCGCTACCAGCGCATGTCGGGCAAGGATGTGTTTTATCCCATGGGCTTCGACGATAACGGCCTGCCCACCGAGCGGCTGGTCGAGAAGATCAAGGGCAAAAAAGCCAGCCAGTATGACAGCCGCGAGGCCTTCATCGCCGATTGTCGCGTCGTGGTGAAGGAAGCCGAGGATGAATTCCGCGCCTTATTCAAAAGCGCGGCGCTTTCCGTCGACTGGCGACAGGAATACCAGACCATTAGCGACGACGTGCGCAAGCTAAGCCAGGCCTCGTTCATCGAACTCCTGCAAAAAGGCGAAGCTTACCGTGATTTCCGCCCGACTTACTGGGACTGGGTCGACCAGACCGCCATCGCCCAGGCCGAGATCGAAAACAAGGAAATGCCGGGAACGATGAACGAAATCGAGTTCACGTTAGAGGATGGCTCGCCCCTCATCATCATGACCACCCGCCCGGAACTGCTCGGCGCCTGCGTCGCGGTGATGTACCATCCGGAAGATCCGAATGCCGACAAGTACAAGGGCAAGCACGCCATTACACCACTATTCGGCGTCAAGGTGCCGATGATCGCCGATGAACTGGTCGAACGCGAAAAAGGCACCGGGCTGGTGATGTGCTGCACCTTTGGCGATGATACGGACAAGGAGTG
>JAGWLJ010000246.1 GCA_028873275.1 Pseudomonadota bacterium | reverse complement strand
GAGCCGAGTTTAAAGCAGCTTTTTAAGTACTATCAGCTTGCAATAGAAGATCAAACTTCTTGGTTCATTCATCTTTATAAAATCAAAGATCTTTTGGTGACGGCGCATGAAAACGAAAGAACCACTTTAACTGCCTTAAATATCTCACGTGCTGATTGGAAAGATTTTGGAATGAAATTAAATGATAATTCATATGACACCCGCCATGCCAACATGGATGGTAAGGTAACGTCAATTTCATCCGAAGAAAAAGGCCACTTGCTCCAACAGGGCTATCATTGGATTAATGCTTATCTACAATCGCGTGGATTATTAGAATATGAAACCGATCTATTATTAAGCAGCGTATGAGCAAATTCTCCCGCGCCTTCATCGGCCTGTTCGGTTGGCTGTTCTCGCTGGGCTTCACGCTGGTCATCATCGGCAGCGTGTCTGCGTTCCTGCTGTTCATGCATTACAGCAAGGACCTGCCCGATTACAGCACGCTCTCGCATTACGACCCGCCCACGCTGACGCGGCTCTACGCCGCCGACGGCAAGTTCCTCGCCGAATACGCCGCTGAAAAGCGCGTATTCGTGCCGCTCTCGGCCATCCCCAAGCGCGTGCAGCAGGCCTTCATTTCCGCTGAGGACAAAAATTTCTATGAGCATGAGGGCATCGACCTCGGCGGCATCGCCCGCGCCATCCGCGATAATATTATCAACTACGGCCAGGGAAAATCATTGGTCGGCGGCAGCACCATCACGCAGCAGGTAGTCAAGAACTTCCTGCTCACCAACGAGAAATCCATCGAGCGCAAGATTAAGGAGGCCATCCTCGCCACGCGCATCAGCCGCGTCTACAGCAAGGATAAAATTCTCGAATTGTATCTCAACGAAATCTATCTTGGTCTGAGTTCTTACGGCGTGGCGGCAGCGGCGCAGAATTATTTCAACAAGTCGCTCGATGAGCTGACCGTCGAGGAGGCGGCGCTGCTGGCCTCCATGCCCAAGGCGCCTTCGGAGTTCAGCCCAAAAACGCATTACAACCGCGCCAAGGAGCGCCGCGACTGGGTGATCGACCGCATGCGCGACGGCGACTATATCACGGCTGAGGAAGCGGAAGCGGCCAAGAAAACGCCCATCACGCTGCGCAGCCGCGATCCGTCCGATATCGCTCACGCCGATTTCTTCGCTGAGGAGGTGCGCCGCACGCTGGCCAATATGTACGGCGAGGATGCACTGTATGAAGGCGGGCTCGTCGTCCGTACCACACTCGACCCGACATTACAGCAATATGCCGACCGTGCCCTGCGCAAGGCGCTGATCGAATATGACCGCCGCCGCGGCTATCGCGGGCCGGTGGCGCATCTGCCCAATTTCGGCGCCAAGGTGGACGACTGGAAAGAGCAGTTGGGGAAGCTCTCGAAAGATCACGCTTACCAGCTCTTTGACGGGCAACGGCTGGCGCTGGTCACCGCGCTCAATGAGAAACGCGCCAACCTGATTTTCTCTGACGATACGCAGGGCATCGTCCCCTTCCCGCTGATGAAATGGACGCGGCTGATCGTCGCCGATGGCAGGCTCGGCCCTGAGGTTCACAAGCCCGCCGATATCCTGCATGTGGGTGACGTGGTGATGGTCGGCCCGATCAATGACGAGCAGAAAAAACTGGTCGATGCCGGCGATCAGAAACGGGCGTGGGACCTTGAGCAGGTGCCGGAGGTCAACGGCTCGCTGGTGGTAATCGACCCGCATACCGGCCGTGTGCTGGCCATGTCGGGCGGCTACGCTTATGGCGGAACCGAGTTCAACCGCGTAACGCAGGCGCATCGCCAGCCGGGCTCCTCCTTCAAGCCATTCGTCTATATGGCCGGGCTTGAAAACGGCTTCACGCCTTCGACCATCATCCTCGACGCGCCGGTGGAGATGAGCCAGGGCGCCGGCCAGCCGCTCTGGCAGCCGCAGAATTATCATGACGATTATCTCGGCCCCACGACCATGCGCGTCGGCCTGGAAAAATCGCGCAACACCATGACCGTCCGCATGGCGCAGATGATGGGGCTCGACAAGGTGCGTGAGATCGGCAAGCGCTTCGGCATTTATGACGAAGTGCCGCCCAATTTCTCGATTGTGCTCGGCTCGGCGGAGACGACGCTCCTGCGCCTCACAAACGCTTACGGCATCATCGTCAACGGCGGCAAGAAAATCCAACCCTCGCTGATTGAGCGCATCGATGACCGCCATGGCAACACCATCTACCGCCGCGACCAGCGCGCCTGCGAGCAATGCAAATTGGAAAACGTCGCGCCACCGCCCCCCACCGGCGACTCGCTGCCACCCATCCCGCCCGACGACCGGCCGGAGATCGTCGATCCGCGCGTTGCCTACCAGATGGTATCGATGCTCGAGGGCGTAACCATCCGCGGCACCGGCGCGCGGGCGCATCTCGAGCTTAAAGACCATACTCTCGGAGGCAAGACCGGCACCACCAACGACAGTAACGACACCTGGTTTGTCGGCTTCTCGCCCGACCTGGTGGCCGGCGTGTTCGTGGGATACGACA
>JAGWLJ010000015.1 GCA_028873275.1 Pseudomonadota bacterium | reverse complement strand
TCCGGCGACGCTCAATATGGATGTTTCCCGCCTCGAAGCCGCCATTACGCCGCGCACCCGCGCCATCATGCCGGTGCATTACGCCGGGTTGCCGGTCGATCTCGATCCGATGTACGCGCTGGCGAAAAAGCATGGCCTGCGCGTCGTCGAGGATTGCGCCCATGCCATTGGCGCCGAATACAAGGGTAAAAAGCTGGGCAGCTTCGGCGATATCCAGGTGATGAGCTTTCATCCCAACAAGAACATGACCACCGGCGAGGGCGGCTGCGTCATCACCGACGACCAGGAGGTCATCTCCGCCATCGAGCGGCTGCGCTTCCACGGCATCGATCGCAATGCCTTCAATCGCTTCGCCAAATCCGGCAGCCAGCAATACGACGTCGTCGTTCCCGGCTACAAATACAACATGATGGACATGCAGGCGGCGCTGGGCATCCACCAACTGCCGGAGCTAGATGGATTTATAGAAACGCGCACAACGCTGGTGCGGCGCTATTACGACAAGCTGGCCCACTGGCCAGAACTGACGCTGCCGCAGCCGCCCGCCTATGCGCACAAGCATGCCTGGCATCTGTTTACGCCACGCCTACAGACTAACAAATCCGGGCTGGACCGCGACGGATTCATCAATGCCATGAAAGCCGAGAATATCGGCATCGGCCTGCATTACCAGTCCACCCATATCTTTAGCTGGTATAAAGAGCGCTACGGCTGGCAGCCCGCCGATTTCCCGCACGCTCTGGCCGCCGGCAACGCCATCTGCAGCCTGCCCCTCTTTCCTACCCTGACCGAAGCTGAGCAGGACCGGGTGATCGAGGCGATGTGCCGCGTGCTTAGGGCTTGAATTACCTTCCATTACTGATAGGTTATTGACAGTTTTTGCCAGCTTTCCGTCCGGAGAGATTGGATAGGGATGGCACGTTGCCATCCGCTCGTATTCCGGTGAAACCACTGGCAGAAAGGAGCTGTTATGGCTCATCGGAGGTTTGCGGAACTCTGTGTGGTCCTTCTGGGAGGCGCCGACATCATGCAAGGTGGCCCCTCCAATGTCCTCGGAGGGCTCTTCCTCGCCGGTCTCGGCGCGGTCTCCCTCGCCTATAACATCAGGAACAGGCTGCGACCCATGCCTGTTCCGAGGAGGGAGGGCCAATGAATGGCGCTCTCTGGATCCGGGGAGGGCAGGTACTTATCGTCACCGCTGCGACGGTGTTAGTACTGTGGCCACCTAAAGAGCCTCCGCCAGTTGTCTGGTGGGCATTGATGGTTCTCGCCGCCGTCAATGTTATTTGGTTCATTTGGGGCCTCCTTCGAGCAAAAAAACCTAAACCCGAAGGAAAGTAACCCGTCAATCCGCCCAACCGCAGGCCCCAAGCCCGCGGTTGGGCTTTTTATTTTAAGCCCCTGCCATGCTCGGGCTTGACCCGGGCATCCATCCTTATTAATTTCCAGACCATATTAAGGAGAACCGCCATTACCAATTACCTGCATAAAGGCGACCTACCGGAGAGCGTTAAGCTCGCGGGCGATCTTGCCGTCGATACCGAGGCCATGGGGCTGAATAACCGGCGCGACCGGCTGTGCGTCGTGCAGGTTTCGGACGGCAACGGCGACGCGCATCTGGTGCAGTTCGCGCCGGATGAATATAATGCACCGCATCTCATCAGCCTGCTGACCGATCCGGACCGCATCAAGATTTTCCACTTCGCCCGCTTCGACCTCGCCATCATGCGGCTGTATCTCGGCGTGCCGGTGATGCCGGTCTATTGCACGCGCACCGCCTCACGCCTGGTCCGCACCTATACCGACCGGCACGGCTACAAGGACATCTGCCGCGAGCTGTTGGGCGTTGACATCTCCAAGCAGCAGCAGACCTCCGACTGGGGCACGGATACGCTTTCTCAGGAGCAGATCGATTACGCGGCGACGGATGTACTGCACCTGCATAAATTAAAAGCGAAACTGGACGTGATGCTCGCCCGCGAAGGCCGCACCGAGCTGGCGCAAGCAACGTTCGACTTCCTGCCCTGGCGTGCCGAGCTTGACCTCGCCGGCTGGGGCAACGAAGATATTTTCGCGCATAACTAAGGCCATCTATGACCACCCCCGCCATCTCCATTGTCATCCCCGTCTACAATGAGGAACAGACGCTGCCGATCATGTTCTCCCGGCTGCTGCCGGTGATGGATAAATACGGCAAGCCCTACGAGGTGATCTTCGTCAACGACGGCAGCAAGGACCAGTCGCAGAAAGTGCTGGCGGAGTTATTCAACAAGCGCCCGGATGTCATCCGCGTCGTCGAGTTCATGCGCAATTACGGACAGCATCCGGCCATCATGGCCGGCTTCGAGCATGTGCGCGGCGAAGTGGTGGTAACGCTCGACTGCGATTTGCAGAACCCACCGGAGGACATTCCCAAGATGCTCGACCTGATCGAGCAGGGTCACGATGTCGTCGGCGGCTACCGAGGCGACCGGCAGGATCTGGCCTGGCGCAAATTCGTTTCGCGCATCTCCAACATCGTGCGCGCCCGCATCACCAACGTCAACATGCGCGACCACGGCTGCATGCTGCGCGCCTACCGTCGCCACATCGTCGACCAAATCGTCGAATGCGGCGACGCCACGCCGTTCATTACAGCACTGTCGCAAACGCTGGCCGCCAATCCGGCTGAAATCGAAGTCGGGCATGAGGAGCGCGCTGCCGGCGTGTCCAATTACAATCTCTACAAACTTATCCGTTATAATTTCGATCTTATGACCGGCTTCTCGCTGGTGCCGCTTCAGATGTTCACTATCACCGGCATGGCACTCTCGGGCTTGAGCTTTTTACTGGTGGTATACATGGCGCTGCGACGCATGTTTCTCGGGCCGGAAGCCGAGGGCGTGTTCACTCTATTTGCCATCCTGTTTTTGCTGATCAGCGTAGCCATCACAGGTCTTGGCATCGTCGGCGAATATGTCGGGCGCATCTACATGGAAGTGCGCAAGCGCCCCAGATACACGGTGAAGCAGGTATTGGAAAATAAAGCTCAGGATGCGGGACTCAGAATTCAGGGCAAGAAATGAAACTCCTCATCCTTGGCGCCAATGGCTTCATTGGAAGCCATCTCAGCGAATATATCCTTCGTCACCGGCCGGACTGGCATATCACCGCCATGGACCTGTCCGACCGGCATCTTAGCGAATGCCTTGGCCACAAGCAGTTTCATTTCACCAGAGGCGATATCACCAAGCATAAAGACTGGATCGAAGCGCAGGTCAAAGTCTGCGACGTGGTGCTGCCGCTGGTCGCCATCGCCAACCCGGCTACCTATGTCAAAAATCCGCTGGCGGTGTTCGAGCTGGATTTCGAGGCCAATCTGGAAATCGTTCGTCTGTGCGTGCGCCATAAGAAGCGCATCGTTTTCCCCTCCACCTCCGAGGTCTACGGCATAAGCCCGGACATCCCCTATGACGAGGAATCGAGCATGCTGGCCACCGGCCCCATCGCCAAGGAGCGCTGGATTTATTCCTGCTCCAAGCAGATGCTGGACCGCGTGATCTACGCCTATGGCAGCCATCACGGGCTCGATTTTACCCTGTTCCGCCCGTTCAACTGGTTCGGCCCGCGGCTCGACAACGTATGGGAAGAAGGCAAGGCCAGCCGTGTCGTTTCGCAGTTCCTGAGCAACATCGTCCATAAGCGCGACATTGTACTGGTCGGCGGCGGAGGACAGAAACGCTGCTTCCTCTATGTCGACGATGCCATCGAGGCTCTGGTGCGGATCATCGACAATAAGGACGGCTGCGCGCGCGGACGCATCTTTAATATCGGCGACCCGGAGAACGAAGCCTCCATTAAGGAACTCGCGGAAATGATGCTGGAAATCGTCGATGCTTCGCCCGGTTACAAGGGCATCCGCGCCCAAATTAACATCACCGCCGCCAAAGGCGAGGAGCATTACGGTCAGGGCTATCAGGATGTCCAGCGCCGCGTGCCGAAGATCGGCAACGCCGCCAAGTGGTTGGACTGGAAACCGAAAACAAGCCTGCGCAACGGGATTGAAAAAACGATCGCCTATTATCTGGCGCAAGCGCTTAGGAAATAGCCTTCTTCAGCGCCTTCTCCACCGGCATGGGCGGAGAGAAATAATATCCCTGGAAAAGATCGACGTTAAGGGCGCGCAGCAGCTGGTAGATCTCCTCAGTCTCGACGCCCTCGCCAATGGCCGAGCCGCCGGCACCATGCACCAGATCGACGATGCTGCGGATCGTCTGCCGAGCACCCGCCTCGGCGACATGGCGCACCAGCTGCATGTCGATTTTGACGAAATCCGGGCGGATTTCCGCCATCAGCTTCTTGGCCCCATCGACCGACGCGATGTCATCCAGCGCCACCGAATAACCGCGCATGCGTCCGTATTCGCAGACATTGCGCAGCTGTGCGACATCACGCGGGGTTTCCGCCTTGAAGTCGAGTACGATATGCCGGGGCGCGATGCCGAAATATTTTACGGTTTCGCTCAGATCCTCAAGATACACCGCCGGGCGGTGAATAAATCCGGGCAGAAAATTGACGAACAGGAAACCGTCGAAGGAGCTGGCCATGAAAGTCTGGATGGCCTGTACCTGCAGGCGGCGGTCGATGGTGTATTCGATGCCGAGCGCGCGGGCGGCGGCAATGATGCGGTCGCCGGAAATCACGCTACCGTCGGGCGCATGTACGCGGGCGAAGGATTCATAGCCAAATACCTTATCCGGCTGCACCAGCACTGGCTGCAGGTAACATACGATGCGCTCTTCCAGAAGCGCGTCGCCCAGCCACAGGCTTTCGGACACTTTCTGCATGGCTGCCACGGTGCGCCGCGCGATGGGAATACCTTCCGCCGGATCCAGGCTGGGCACGACCGCCACTTCGACGCCGTCCGTGGCGCCGGCCTGCGACAGTATCTGATACACTTCATCCCATTTAGGCTTCCAATGCCGCGCCGCCTGCACCGCTAAGCCATCCCCGGCCGCTTTCAGTCCGGCCTTGGCAAGCGCTGCCTGCACCGGCGCAGTAAAATCACCGGCCGGATAGATGGCGATCCAGTATTGCTGGTGCTGATGCCATGGCAAATTGAAGTTTTTTGACGACGGAGCCATAATCAGCTGGAAATCCTTAGAAAATAAATCCCATTCTACTGTAGCAGGGCTTGGTTACGATTGCGTTAAGACGCTTCCGCCTGGAATTGCAGCGCCGCCAGCCGCGCATAAAGCGGACTGCACTTGAGCAGTTCCTGGTGGGTACCGACGGCCGAGATTGCGCCGTCGTTCATCAGCACGATGTGATCGGCTTTCATGACCGTGGAAAGGCGGTGGGCGATGACGAAGGTGGTACGTCCGTGCATCAGGATTTCCAGCGCTTTCTGAATGAGATATTCGTTCTCGGAATCAAGCGCCGAAGTGGCTTCGTCGAGCAGCAACAGCTTTGGATTGCGGATGAGTGCGCGGGCGATGGCGATGCGCTGGCGCTGGCCGCCTGACAGGCGGATACCTTTCTCCCCCAGATGCGTATCGAGCCCCTGCGGCAATTTTTTCAGGAATTCCAGCGCCGAAGCCGCCCGCGCCGCCTGCACGATCTCGGCGTCCGTGGCGTTGATATTCCCCAGGCGGATATTCTCCCGCGCCGTACCGGAAAACATCACCGGCTCCTGCGGCACGATACCGATCATGCCGCGCAGTTCAGGAAGCCCCCATTCCCTGAGATCAACGTCGCCGATGCGGATGCTGCCGGAAGCCGGATCATAAAAGCGCATCAGCAGCTGAAAAATGGTCGTCTTTCCTGCCCCTGACGGCCCGACCAGCGCGATAGTTTCCCCCGGCTTCACCGCAAGCGTGAAATCATGGATAGCAGGTTTATCCGGCCGCGTTGGATAATGGAAGGAAACATGCTCGAAACGAACGCCACTCTCGGTAACGGGCTGAGATGCAAGCGATGATGTGATTTCGGGGACAACTGCCAGCAATTCCCCCAGCCTTTCCGCCGCACCGGCGGCGCGCTGCAGATCCGCTATGACTTCACTGATGGCACCCACCGATCCGGCGACGATCACTGAATAAAATACAAAGGCCGAAAGGTCGCCGGGAGTGATGCGCCCAATCAGCACATCCCTGCCGCCCAGCCAAAGCACGGTGACGATGGCGCCGAAAATCAGCGCGATGACGAGCGCCGTAAGAAACGCCCGCATGCGGATGCGCGACAGTGCGGCGTTCAGCGCCTCCTCGACATGGCTACCGAAGCGACGGTGTTCATATTCTTCCAGCGTCAGCGCTTGCACGGTGCGGATGGCGTTCAGGCTTTCCTCGGCATGGGCACTGACATCGGCAATGCGGCCCTGCGCTTCGCGCCCAAGAAAGCGCACGCGCCTCCCCAGCATGATGATCGGAATCACTACCAGCGGCAGCAGCAGCAGGACATAACTGGTCAGGCGCGGGCTGGTGACCAGGAGCAGGATAAAGCCGCCGATCAGGAGCAGCGTATTGCGCGCCGCGATCGATACCGAACTGCCGATCACCGTCTGCAGCAGGGTCGTATCGGTAGTCAGCCGCGACAGCAGTTCGCCGGTACGGCTGGTTTCGAAAAAGCCGATATGCATGCCGATCAAATGCCGGTAGACGTCGTTGCGGATATCGGCCACCACGCGCTCGCCGATCCACGACACCAGAAAAAACCGCGCATAGGAGGCCAGCGCCAAGAGCAGCGTCACCCCCATCAGCAACCCGAAGCCGTGATCGAGCAGGTGGGTATTGCCGCTGCGGATGCCGGCGTCAATCATGTAGCGCAGCGCTCCGCCCATACCCAGCACGGCCGAAGAAGTGAATACCAGCGCCACGGCGGCGGCGGCGATGCGCCAGCGATAGGGGCGCAGATAGCGCATCAGCGGCTTCAAATTCGATATTTTACCCTTTGGACGATCCGGCAGAGCGGCAGTGCGTGAACTCATAACGTCATTCCCAGCTCTTGCGATAATATCCCTTCCAGCGTCCGTCCGTCCGCCAGCTTCCACTCCCCGTCCGCATAATGAAAATGCAGTCCGCCACTTCTGGGCGAAGACAGCCATAGCTCTTGGCTTGGGGCGTGTTTGCTGATAATATAAGATGTGCCTGAAGACAGTTCTATCGTCATTATTCCCGCCTGGTATTCAACCTCGAGCGCCCCGCGCGCATCCGCCTCTTCAAGCGCATCCGCTAATGCATTAAGCGTATCATCTGCCCGGCGATGGAACTCGCTTTCATTCATATTCAATCACTTACATAGAGATAAAGTTAACCAGTATTAAGTCTTTATTCATCTAATTGCCTGTACACTAAGGACTATATCAGATTCCGCCAGCGACGAAAGGTTTAGTATAATGATACATATGCGTGAAAATAGCCATTTATACCACCTGCATGAGATGCATTACGCCGCCATGGCGCCGCTCAACATGCTGGCGCATGCCGGCAAAGCGCTGCACCGCCATCCCTTAAGCCCGCTGACCTATACTGGTATCGGGCGCAGCATGGCCGCCGCCGCCGAGGTGCTGGAGCGCGTCACGCACCGCTACGGCAAGCCGCTGTTCGGCATTGGGCAGACGAATATAGAAGGAAAAACAGTCAGGATTCATGAGGAAACGGTCAACGAAAAGCCGTTCTGCCGCCTGATCCACTTCCGCAAGAATAGCAACGATATCAAGGAAGCACAGCCGAAGCTGCTGCTGGTAGCGCCGATGTCGGGCCACCACGCCACGCTCTTACGCGGCACCGTCGAAGCACTGCTGCCTTTCCTCGATGTCTATATCACCGACTGGATCGACGCCCGCAACGTGCCAATGCATGAGGGACCGTTCCATCTGGAGGACTATATCTCTTATGTGATCGAATATACGCGCCTGCTTGGGCCGGATGTGCACCTGATGGCTGTTTGCCAGCCTTCGGTGCCAGTGCTGGTCGCCGCCGCCGTCATGAACGAGGCGAAGGATAAGGCTGCGCCGCGCTCAATGACGCTGATCGGCGGGCCGGTTGATGCCCGCATCAATCCAACTAAGGTCAACGAATCGGCCATGCACAAGCCGCTTTCCTGGTTCGAAGCCAATGTCGTCACCCGCGTTCCCTTCCATTATCCTGGCTTCATGCGCCGTGTCTATCCGGGCTTCCTGCAACTTTCCGGCTTTATGATGCTCAATCTCGATCGCCACATCACCGCGCATGCCGATCTGTTTAAGCACCTGGTGGTGGGCGACGGCGACAGCGCCAGCGCGCATAAGAGGTTCTACGACGAGTATCTTTCGGTGTGCGACTTGCCGGCCGAGTTCTACCTCGATTGCATCGACCAGGTCTTCCAGCGTTACCTGCTGCCGGAAGGCAAGTTCATGTACAAAGGCAAGAGGGTAAAGCCGGAGGCCATTACCGAAACGGCGCTGCTCACCTTAGAAGGTGAACTGGACGACATCTCCGGCGTCGGCCAGACCGAAGCGGCGCATAAGCTATGCGCCTCTCTCTCCGCTGCCAAGCGCCGGCATCACCTGCAGAAAGGCGTCGGCCATTACGGCATCTTCAACGGTCGCAAATTCCGCGAGCATGTGGTGCCGATTATTGTGCAGTTTATCGGGAAGCATAATTAACAACTACACCACATACAGGCTTTTTATTTCCCCCACCCTACAATAAGGGGATGCAACGCCTTGTAAAGATGTCCTGCCTGTTCGCCGCAGTAAGCCTGTCCTCCTGCGTGGTTGCGCCTCCACCAGGCCCGCCGGCATATGCCGCGCCCTATTCTCCCTACCCTGCCTACGGCTACCCCGCCTATGGGTATTATGGTTTTTACGACTATCCATATTTTTACGACCGTCATCACGCCTATGACTGGGGCTACTGGCATAGCGACGGGTGGCGCGATGGTCACCATTGGAGATGACCATCGCATAAAATCCGGTCAGCGATTGAACAGCCGCTCGTAGGCGTCGCGCACGGCGTGCTTGGCCTTGTCCCACGATAGCGCCGCTGATTCTTTCATGCGCTCCCATCCCTGACGGAGATCGGACTCCTTGATATCTTCGTAGCGCTTGCCGCCGTAGCGGTTATAGAGATCGGTGCCGTAGCGGTAAGCTGGCTGGTAATCGGTATACTGCACGCTGTTTTCATAATAGGAGCGCGAGGGAAAGTTCTCACGCCAGTAGCGATCCTCGACGTTCCAGTCTACGTCGGCGCCGTGCGAGGGTGCCGAAGCGCCCGAGCTGTAACCAGCCTCTGTTTTTCCCCGCGTGGACGAAGATGCGGTCGTCTGATCCTGGCCTTTGATCGCCATAGGTTCCTCCTGATGTTAATCGATAGGTTCCGCCAGCACGGCGGGCGGGCGCACGGACATTTCAACCCTCAGGCCACCGTCACGGTTCACCACATCTATCCTGTCATACCAGGCATAGGTCACCGCAACGACCAGGAAGGCTAGCACCATGCCGATCACAGCCGTGGCGCTGTCACTCTGGTAAGATACGCTTTTGCCTGCGTTCTCGGAATGCATATTTCTCTCCATACGTGCGAGTCATGCACCCTACGGGCAGCGGCATAAATTCGCGATGGCGGAAAACTGCTCCCGGGTAAAGGGAGTATCAGTCGTTTATTCTTCCCTGAATGCCCGGTTCATGCTGTCGCTGATGGGGCGGAAGAGATAGCTCAAAAACGAGCGCGAGCCGGTGCTGATCAGCACTTCGGCGGGCATCCCAGGATAGAGCTCAATGGGACGCTGCAGCCGGCTCAGGAACTCTTTATCCACCTCGATGCGCGCCGTATACCACGATTGCGGCTGCGCGGCATGTTCGTCAGTGAATTTGTCGGCCGACACCAGCGTCACCTTGCCGGGCACCTTGGGCGTCGAGCGCATTTTATAGGCGGGGAAGATGATGCGCGCATCGAGCCCGGCATGCACCTGCGCAATATCGTTGGGCCGCACCTGCGCCTCGATCACCAGCTGGTCGTCCTGCGGCACGATATCCATCACCGGCGCGCCCGGCTGTATCACGCCGCCAGCCGTATGGTATTTCAGGCCGGTGACGATGCCGGCCACCGGCGCCGTGATCAGCGTGCGGCTGGCTACGTCGCTGGCGGTCAGCAACTTTTTCCTGAGCTCGGCGATCTGCGCTTGTGCATCGCGCAGCTCGGAAGCATGCTTGCTCTCGAAATCGCCACGATCGCTGGCGATATCAGCCTCCGTCTCGGCAATGGTCTGCTTTGCCTTGGCGATTTCCGCCTCATATTGCCCCTTGCTGCCCTGCAATTCGCTTTTGCGACGCTCCAGCTCGTAGAGCCGCGTCTTGGTGGCATAACCTTTAGCCAGCAGCGTCTCCACCGTGCTGATTTCCTCGGACAGCAGGTCAAGCTGCCCGCTGGCGCCTTCGATCTGCGCCTTGAGCCCATCAATGCTGGCGCGCGACTGCTGAGCACGCTCCCCCAGCGCCTCGATCTTGGCCTGCTCGGCTTCCTGCTCGGCGGCGAACAGGCGCTGTTGCGCCGCCATGGCTTTTGCCACGTCGCCGTTGGTCTTGCCTGCGTCCAACATCTCTTTACTGAAAGCGATATCCTTCAGCCCGTCGTGCTCGGCGATCAGTCGATCCTCAGTGGCCTGCGCCGTGTAAAGCTGCGCCTGCAACGTGTCACGGCTGGCGTCGGCCGCAGTGGCGTTGAGACGAATCAGCGCCTGCCCCGCCTTCACCATCTCGCCTTCCCTGACAAGAATTTCATCGATAATGCCTCCTTCAAGATGCTGCACGGTTTTCTTACTGGACAGCAGCACGACGCTGCCGCGCGCCACGGCGGCGCTGTCGATCGGCACCAGCGCACCCCAAACGAGGCCGACCAGTGCCAACGCCAGCGTCACCCACAGCCCCATTACCAGCGGGCCGCGCACGCTGGCCATGGCCGGGTTGGACGACACATGGTTCCTGTCCATCAGGTAATGGGCGCCGGCATCCATCAGGGCGACGGCGCGGGTCACAATCACGTCACGCCGTTGCATGGGCATTCTCCTTCAGCTGGGGTTTGCCGACCGGTTTGAGCGGCGGCGTCATACTGGTGATAACGTCATGCGTCGGTCCAAACAGCGTAAGCTGCCCGTCCTGCAGCACCAGCAGCTTATTGACACAGGCCAGCAGCGCGCGCCGGTGTGTGATAACGAGCGTGGTGATCTGCCGCTCGCGAGCATGAGCCAGCGCGTGGGCCAGCGCCTGCTCACCCTCGGCGTCGAGATTGGCGTCCGGCTCGTCGAGCACCAGCAGCCGGGGCGAACCGAAGAAAGCACGCGCCAGGCCGATGCGCTGGCGTTGCCCCGCCGAAAGCGCCGCGCCGCCGGCGCCGATATCGGTCTCATAGCCGTCCGGCAGCCGCATGATCAGTTCATGGGCTCCTGCGAGTTGCGCTGCCCTGACGATGGCTTCGTCGGTGGCATCGGGCTGCATGCGAGCGATATTATCCTTCACCATGCCGGAAAACAGCTCAATATCCTGCGGCAGGTAACCGATATGGCGGCCGAACTCGTCGCGCTTCCACTGGCAGACATCGCTGCCGTCGAATCGCACGGCGCCGCCATGCGGCTTCCATGCGCCGACAATCAGTCGCGCCAGCGTCGATTTTCCCGCCGCGCTCGGGCCGATAACACCGAGAATATCTCCCGGATTGATCGAGAACGTCACATTCCTGAGAATCAGCCGGTTTTTGCCGGGAATGCCATAGGTCAGCTGCTCGACGGAGAGATTGCCCTGCGGCTCGGGCAACGACATGCCGGCTGGCCGCGCCGCCATGCCGGAGACTGCATCGTACAGGCGGTGATAGGATTTGCGCGTCTCCACAAAGGTTTTCCATGTGCCAATGGCGCTTTCAAACGGCGCTAAGGCCCGGCCAGTCAGGATCGAGGCGGCGATGATGCTGCCCGAGGTAATCTCATTGGACAGCGCCAGATATGCGCCCCAGCCGGTGATGGCGATCTGCAGGTCGAGCCGTGCGAAACGCGTGACGGCCTGCAAAATAGCCGAGCGGTAGCTGGCGCGGCTCTGCAGCGACGTCACCCTGCCATTGACCGCACTCCAGCGGTCGGCGATCGTATGGGTCATGCCCATGGCCTCGATGGCCTCGGCGTTGCGCATGGCGATCTCGACCTGCTGCAGATTCCTCACATTGGCTTCGTTGGCCTCGTCCAGCGGCTTATGCATGGAAATCTCGTTAAGC
>JAGWLJ010000245.1 GCA_028873275.1 Pseudomonadota bacterium | reverse complement strand
ACGGCCACCGTCCGCGACGGCGGCCAGCTGCGCGCCCTCCCCATCCGCGACGTGAAACCCGGCATGCGGCTGCTGGCGGCGGCGGGAGAGAAAATCGCCGCCGACGGCATGGTGGCAGCGGGCGCATCCGATATCGACACCAGCCTGATCACCGGCGAAACCGTGCCGCAGCCCGTCGCGCCGGGAAG
The DNA here is from genome assembly GCA_028873275.1 of Pseudomonadota bacterium. GTDB lineage: Bacteria > Pseudomonadota > Alphaproteobacteria > Rickettsiales > SXRF01 > JABDCD01. Next base: position 2,414 of record JAGWLJ010000245.1, on the reverse strand, counting down.
CAAGGTGTTCGCCGGCATGATCAACCTCTCGGCGCCGCTGGAAATCGACGTCCTGGCCGCCAGCGAGCACAGCCTGCTGGCCGACATCATCCGACTCATGGAAAACGCCGAGCAGGGCCAGGCGAAATATGTGCGGCTGGCCGACAAGGTGGCGGGGCTCTACACGCCGGTGGTGCATGTGCTGGCACTCGGTACGTTCCTCGGCTGGCTGGCCATGGGTCTGGCCTGGCAGAAGGCGCTGCTGATTGCTACCACAGTGCTGATCATCACCTGCCCCTGCGCCCTGGGGCTGGCGGTGCCGGCGGTGCAGGTGCTGGCCAGCTCGCGGCTGTTCCGCCACGGCATGCTGCTGAAATCCGGCTCGGCGCTGGAGCGGCTGGCCGTCATCGACACGGTAGTATTCGACAAAACCGGCACGCTGACACTGGGCCGTCCGGAACTGGCGAACCGCGATGGCATTGGCGAACGCCAGCTGCAGCTGGCAGCATCATTGGCTTCGCATAGCAGGCATCCGCTGTCGCGCGCCGTGGCGGCGGCATGGAAAGGCGACGTGCTGCCGCTTGCCGTCACAGAAGAGCCTGGCAATGGCCTCTCCGCCGTTTATAACGGCAAAGCGGTGCGGCTGGGCAGGCGCGACTGGTGTGGCAACGCCTCCGCCCCCACCGATCAGCATCTCGAATTATGGCTCGCCGTGGAAGGCGAGGCTCCGGTGCGTTTTACCTTCGCCGACATGCTGCGGCTCGACGCCAAAGAAACGGTGCGGCGCCTGCGTGATAACAAATTGCGGCTGATCCTCCTCTCCGGCGATCGCGAGCCGGTAGTGCGCGCCGTCGCCGAGTCGCTGGGCATCGCCGATTATGCCGCCGGCATCAATCCTGTCGATAAAAGCGCACGTATCCGCGCCCTTGCCGCCGAAGGCAGGAAGGTACTGATGGTGGGCGACGGGCTGAACGACGCGCCGTCGCTGGCGGCAGCGTATGTCTCGATGTCGCCGTCCACGGCCATGGACATCACCCAGAACGCCGCCGATATCGTTTTCCAGGGAGAAAGGCTCTCCCCGGTGCCGGAAGCCTGGGAAGTCGCCAAAGCCAGCGCCCGGCTAGTGAAGCAGAATTTCGCGCTGTCCTTCCTTTATAATGTGCTGGCCATCCCGCTAGCGGTGGCGGGCATGGTGACGCCGCTGATCGCCGCCATCGCCATGTCGAGCTCGTCGATCGTTGTCGTCGCCAACGCCATGCGTCTGAATAGAATGGAGGGAGCCTGATGGATATCCTGCTCTATTTGATTCCCATCGCGCTCAGCCTCGGCCTGCTGGGGCTTTTCGGCTTTTTCTGGGCGCTGAGAAACAACCAGTTCGACGACCCGGAAGGCAACGCCCAGCGCATCCTGCGCGACGACGACTGAACTCCATCTGTTTCCTTTATTTGCGCAGGCATATCCTCAAGCACGATAAGGAGGAGTGTTATGCGCGAATCATCCGGACAGAAGAAAACCATCAAGCGGGTCATGCATGAATACAAGCATGGCGAGCTTGAAAGCGGCACCGGCAAGAAGGTGAAGAATCCACGCCAGGCCATTGCCATCGGGCTGCACGAAGCCGGCGCTTCCAAATACGAAAGCGCAGCAAAAAACAAAAAGAACCTGGCGCATACCAAGGCCAAAGAACGCCGCGGTGAAACGGCGGAGCAGGAAAAAGAAGGAAAAAAGCGCCGCTAACGCGCCGGATCCGGTGCCGCAGCAGAGGTCGCCACGCTGGCGGTTTGAAAAGCTGCTGGCGGCGGCACCAGGCAGCGCGGCCCCAGCGCCGAGGCCACCCCCTTCAAGAAAGCACGCCGCAGCTTGCCTGCCTGGTAGGCACGCTCCACGGCTTTACTGTGCTTCTCCGCGCCGCTGAGGCTGCGCACGATGCTTCGGAACGGAATGATGTTCACCTTGCTGCTGACCATGCTGATGGCACGCTCGCGGGCCATATCGGCGCCTTTATCGACATACTCGCCTCTTCTGGAAGCCGCGCCGCCTTGCGACACAGAGGGCATCGAGATGTCGGGTCCGAGCACCACATCCAGCTCGGCGAGCTCTTTCTGGATTCCGTCGCACAGCATTTTTTCCGGCAGCGCGTAAGGATTGTCGGAAACCTGCTGCAATTTTTCCGGGATAGGCTTCTGCTTGAGATTGATATCTTCGAATGGGGTCTGCACTGCCACCCATGCCCCTTCCACCGTGCCGACGGCGGTATCATAAACAAGGCCGGTGACCGGGCGGTCGGGAACGAAGCGTTCGCTTTGGCTGCCTGGAGGAGTGCTGCATCCAGTTAAGGCAATGATCAGAAGTACTAACTTCCTCCCCATATGTTATAAGTATAGCATAAAAATCGCTCTAATGGTTGATTTTAATCAAACTCGATCCTTTGAAAT
>JAGWLJ010000244.1 GCA_028873275.1 Pseudomonadota bacterium | reverse complement strand
GCCACCAGCGCCAATCCACACCACTTGACCAAATTTGCCAAGGTGGAGGGTGAGAATATCATTTATCCACCAGAGCCGGGGGAGAATCTTTCACTCTTCAGCGTATGATCGCTTCTTCGCATGGTCCTCGGCGAGGATCATATAAACGGCGGGGACAACGAACAGGGTGAACAGCGTGCCGATGGTGAGGCCCGTGCTGATGACCAGCCCCATATTGAAGCGCGACAGAGCCCCGGCACCGCTGGCGGTGAGCAGGGGAAACACGCCCAGCACCATGGCGGCGGTGGTCATGAGAATAGGGCGCAGACGGATGCCGCAGGCGCGCTCGATGGCTTCGCGCTTGCTATGGCCGGCCTCCTGCTGGCGGTTGGCAAATTCGACGATAAGAATGCCGTGCTTGCTGATCAGTCCCATCAGCGTGACGAGCCCCACCTGCGTATAGATATTGAGGCTGGCCCCACCGATGCCGAGACTGATGAAAATTAGTGCTCCGGCGATCGACATCGGCACCGATACCAGAATAATGAAAGGATCGCGGAAGCTCTCAAATTGTGCCGCCAACGTCAGAAAAATGATGATCAGCGCGAAGAGGAAGGTGGTAACAAAGCCGCTCGATTCCTGCACGTACTGGCGGGATTGGCCGCCCGTGTCGAAGGTATAGCCGGTGGGCAGGATGCGTTTGGCGAGGTCAGAGAGATAGTCGATGGCGGTGCCGAGCGTAACACCCGGGAACATGACGCCCTGAATGGTGGCGGCGTTCTGCTGCTGAAAGTGATTGAGCGATTCCGGCGCCGTTTTGGTGACGATATGCGCCACGGTGGACAGCGGAATCGGCGTACCATCGGGCGTGTGCAGGTAATAACTACTGAGCTGGTCGGTGGTTAGGCGCGAGCGCTGCTGAACCTGCGGGATCACCTTATAAGAACGGCCGTACAGGCTGAAATAATTGACGTAGCCGCCGCCCAGCATCCATGACATGGCGGTGCCGACGTCACTCATGGAGAGGCCAAGCTGCGCCGTCTTGTCGCGGTCGATCTCTACCGTCGCCTGCGGCTGGTCGATCTTGAGGTCGTTGTCGAGGAAGATGAACATGCCGCTCTTCCGCGCCTGCGCCATAAAATCCTGCGATACCTGCAACAGCCGCTCGAACGGTTCGGTGGTTTCGATGACGAACTGGACGGGAAAGCCGCGTGCGCCGGGTAGTGGGGGCAGCTGAATGGCAGAGACGCGCTCGCCCGCCACCTTGTTGAAATCGTTCTGCATCAGCGGCTGCAGGTCGTTGGAGGTGCGCTTACGTTCATCCCACGGTTTTAAGACCGCCCCGGCCACGACGCGCCCCGGCACGTCGAGCTGGAAGACGTGCTCGGTTTCCGGATAGGAGGTCATCAGGTCGAATATCTGTTTGGCATAAAGCTCGCGCTGCTGCAGCGTCGAATCGGCGGCGGCGATGGCGTAGCCGATGACGACGCCCTGGTCTTCCTGCGGCGCCAGCTCGCTCTTGGAATTGGCGTAGAGGAAATAAATGCTGACCAGCACGATCATGGCAAAAACGACGGTGACGCCGATGGTATTGAGGCTGGCATGCAGCATACGCTCGTACAGATTGCGCAGGCGATCGAACTGGCGATCGATGCGCTCGACCAGCCGCTGGTCCCACGTGCCGCCGCCATGCGTGTGCGGCTTAAGAAGCTTAGAGCACAGCATGGGCGACAGCGTTAGGGCGACGATGGCGGAAATGGTGACCGCGCCCACCAGCGAGAAGGCGAACTCGGTGAAGAGCGCGCCGGTAAGGCCGCTCTGGAAGCCGATGGGCACATACACCGCCACCAGCACGATGGTCATGGCGATGATGGGACCGGCCAGCTCGCGCGCCGCCACGATGGCGGCGTCAAGCGGTGATAATCCTTCCTCAAGATGCCGGTCAACGTTCTCCACCACGATGATGGCATCATCTACCACCAGCCCGATGGCCAGCACCAGTGCCAGCAGTGTCAGCAGGTTGATGGAAAATCCCAGCGCCAGCATGACGATGAAGGTGCCGATCAGCGACAGCGGAATGGCCACCACCGGGATTGCCACCGAGCGCGGCGCGCCAAGGAAGGCGAACACTACCAGCGTCACGATGATCAGCGCCTCCGCCAACGTGTGCTCCACCTCGCTGATCGAGCTGTTGACGAACTTGGTCGAGTCATACACGATTTCGCCGTGCAGGCCCTGCGGCAACTGTTGCTGAATCTCGGGGAACACTTTGCGGATGCCCTGGATCACCTGCAGCAGGTTGGCGGAGGGAGCCACCTGGATGCCGATATAAACGGCCTTCTTGCCGTCGAAGCTGACCTGCGATTCATAATCCTCGGCCCCCAGCGTAACGTTGGCGACGTCGGAAAGCCGAACAATAGCGCCATTGGCTTGCTTGAGGACCAGGTTGCGGAATTCATCCAGCGAATGCAGGCTGGTCGAGGCGGTGAGGTTGATCTGCACCATCTGGCCCTTGGTGTTGCCGAGCCCGGAGATATAATCGTTTTTGGCCAGGGCGCCGCTCACGTCGGCGGCAGTCAGGCCATAGGCGGCCAGCTTATTGGGATCGAGCCAGACACGCAGGGCG
>JAGWLJ010000243.1 GCA_028873275.1 Pseudomonadota bacterium | reverse complement strand
TGACCTTAAAGCCATCCTTTCCTCATGGTTTGACATTGGCTTGCTCGATCTTGCCGAGATTACCTGGAATTCGCCGGCAGCGCTCCTTGAAAAGCTGATGGAATACGAGGCAGTGCATCGCATCGCTTCGTGGGACGATCTCAAGAACCGGCTCGATTCCGACCGGCGCATCTTCGCTTTTTTTCATCACCGGATGCCGCTGGAACCGCTGATTTTCGTGCAGGTGGCCTTCACACAGGGGCTGGCCGGCAATATCCAGCAGCTGCTTGATGAAAAAACGCCGGCGCTCGATCCCGAAAAGGCCGACACCGCCATTTTCTATTCCATATCAAATGCACAGAAGGGGCTGGCCGGCATCAGTTTCGGCAATTTCCTGATCAAGCGCGTGGTGGCGCTGCTCGGCGAGGAGATGAACAATATCAAGCACTTCGCCACGCTGTCGCCTGTCCCCGGTTTTCGAGCATGGCTTGATCCGCTGCTTGCCAAAGGCAGTCACTCACTGTTGCTGGCCGAGGAAAAAGCGGCGCTTGTGCGCCTGAGCGGCGAGAAAGACGCATCGCGCGCGCTGCATCAGCTGCTTGAGGCGGGCGAGGTTAAGCCTGAGGCAACGGTCCTGAAGCCTATTCTTTTACGCTTGTGCGCTCGATATCTGCTGGAGGAGAAGAAGGCTGACAAACCGCTCGACCCGGTGGCAAATTTCCACATGTTCAATGGCGCGCGGCTGGAGCGGCTCAATTGGCTGGGCGATGCTTCGGCCAGGGGGCTGAAGCAGTCAGCCGGCATCATGGCTAACTATTACTACGCACTGGATGAGATCGATGACAACCATGAAGCCTTCGTCGGCGGAAAACTTGTTGCGGGGAGACAGGTCAGGGCGTATCTTAAATAACTCACAATGACCTGGTACAAAAAAAGGAGGCGCTCATGGCCGAGAAATCACAGAATATTCAAGATGTTTTTCTTAACACGCTGCGTAAAAAGAAAATCCCGGTAACGGTATTCCTGTCCAACGGCGTCAAGCTGCAGGGCAACATCACCGGCTTCGATAATTTCTCGTTGCTGCTGCGCCGCGGCCCGCAGGTACAACTGGTGTATAAGCATACCATCGCCACGGTGGTGCCGTCGGCGCCGGTTTCCCTGTATGAGGAAGAAGGCGCGGGTGAAGCGCAGGCTTCCGCGCCGCCGGCAGCGGAATAATCATTGGCAGGTACCGCCATTATTCATTCGTCTGGCAGGCAACGGGCGCTGATCGTCCAGCCGGTTTTCCGGCAACATCCCTCTGCTCGTCACCCAGAATCGGCGCTGGAGGAAGCCATCGGCCTTGCCCATCCCATTGATCTCGAAATTATTGATACCGCCATCGTTACTCTGCTGAAGCCTGCCCCGTCGACACTGCTTGGCTCAGGCAAGGTGCAGGAGATAAAAGAAAGGGTGGAGGCAGGGGAGGTGAGCCTTGCCATCGTCAACAGCGTCCTCTCGCCGGTGCAGCAGCGCAATCTCGAGAAAGCCTGGGGCTGCAAGGTCATCGACCGCACGGCGCTGATTCTCGAGATTTTCGGCGCGCGCGCCCGCACGCATGAGGGCCAGCTGCAGGTGGAGATCGCGGCACTGAATTACCAGAAGAGCCGGCTGGTGCGCTCATGGACGCATCTGGAGCGGCAGCGCGGCGGCTTTGGCTTTTTGGGCGGTCCCGGTGAATCGCAGATCGAGATCGACCGTCGCCTGATCCGCGACCGCATCTCGCGCCTTAAGAAAGAGCTGGAGAAAGTTCGTCGCACGCGTGAGCTCAACCGTAAGCTACGCCGCGACGTGCCCTATCCCGTAGTGGCGCTGGTCGGTTATACCAACGCTGGAAAATCGACGCTGTTTAATCGGCTGACCGGAGCCAATGTGCTCTCCATGGACAAGCTCTTCGCTACGCTCGACCCCACCATGCGCGCTCTGGCGCTGCCCGGCGGCGGCAAGGCGATCCTCTCGGATACGGTGGGCTTCGTGTCCGATCTGCCGACCGAGCTGGTGGCCGCCTTCCGCGCTACGCTCGAAGAGGTGCTGGAAGCCGACATCCTGCTGCACGTACGTGATATTTCCCATCCCGATGCCGAGGCACAGAAGCATGATGTCGAGCAGGTGCTGAAAAGCCTGTTCGCCAGCGACCATCTGCCGGACAACCTTATCGAAGTTTGGAATAAGAGCGATAAGCTCGATTCCACCCGCCATGCGGCGCTGGATGCTAAAGGTGCAATTATGGTCTCCGCGCTTACCGGTGAGGGCACGGATAAGCTGCTTACTGCCATCGACAGTGAAATCAGCCGCCGGTTTTTTACCTCCGCCGCGTATACGCTGAGAGCAGGGGATGGCAAATCTCTGGCATGGCTGCATGCGCACGGTAAAGTGGTGGAACAAATTTCCGAGGATGAGTATATTCGCGTCACCGTGCTTTTGTCGGAAGGCAATATCCGCCGTTTCGAGTCGATGCTCCATGCGCCTCATTAAATTACTTCCCGCATTGCTTCTTTTTCTTGCCGCTCCCGCAGCGGCTCTACCTTCGATAACCGTTATGTCGGATGCGACGTTGAGCGTCGCCCTGGCCGAAATCGCCCGCGATT
>JAGWLJ010000242.1 GCA_028873275.1 Pseudomonadota bacterium | reverse complement strand
CAATGGCGCAACCCCACCAATGAAACGCGCATTCACCTGAAGCGCCTTGTCCGTGACCGCGGCTTCGAGATCGGCGAATTCAGCTACGGCGCGCCGAGAGTGCGTTTCGCCCATAGCGGCAGCCGGCTTTCCATCGGAAAATATTGCTCGTTTGCCGATCAGGTGGAGGTGTTCCTCGGCGGCAATCACCGCACCGACTGGATCACGACTTACCCGTTCGCCGCCCTGCCAAACCTGTGGCAGGATGCGCTTAAAGTACCGGATGTCGATGTTTCGCGCGGGGATGTGACGATCGGGCATGACGTGTGGTTCGGCGCCGGGGCGACGGTGCTTTCCGGCGTGACGATCGGCTCGGGCGCTGTGATCGCGGCGCGGGCGGTGGTGACGCGCGATATTCCGCCTTATGCCGTGGCAGCGGGCGTGCCGGCGCGTGTGGTTCGTCTGCGCTTTTCCGAAATGGTGGTCGCCCAACTGCTCGAAGCGGCGTGGTGGAACCTGCCGCGCGACCAGGTACGCGACCTGGTGCCGCTGTTGCAGAGCAATGACATAGAAGCGCTGATCTCCGCCGTACGCAGGATACGCTTATGCAACGCTTAAACGGCCTTTCTCCGGTTATCGATCGTTACGATGCGCTGCTGCTCGATTTGTGGGGCGTGGTGCATGACGGCTCGCAGCTTTATCCGGGCGTGCATGCAACGCTGGAGAAATTGCGTGGAGCAGGCAAGCAGATTATTTTCGTCTCCAATGCGCCGCGCCGTGCGGCCAAGGCGGCGAGGGTGCTGACCGAGCTGGGCATTGAGCAACAACTCTATGACCATGTTATTACATCGGGTGAGCTGGGGTACCGATGGCTGGAGCAGCAGCACGATGTAGACCTGGGCAAACGTTATTACTACATCGGGCCGGCCAAGGATGCCGATGTGCTGAACGGGCTGGATTACCGCCGCGTCGACGACCTCAAGGACAGCGATTTCCTGCTCAATGTCGGCTTCGGCAGCGAGGAGCAGTCGGCGGCGGACTGGCAGAAGCTGCTGCGGGCAGCGAAAGCGGCCGGATTGCCCATGTTCTGCCTTAATCCCGATTTCGAGGTGGTTAAGATCACTGGCGAACGCTATGCCTGCGCCGGGGTGCTGGCCGCTGATTACGAGCGGCTGGACGGCCGAGTCAAGTATTTCGGCAAGCCGTTTGCCGAGGTGTATGAGTATTGCATGCGGCAACTGGCGCCCGTGCCGAGGGAGCGCGTGCTGGCCATTGGCGACGGCATCTCCACTGATATCGCCGGGGCTGTGGGCTATGGGCTGGATGCAGCGTTGGTGACGGGCGGGATTATCAGGAAACAGGCGGACGAGGTGGAGGAATTGTGTGAGAAGCACAACGCCGTGCCGAAATACATCATGCCTACGCTGGCGTGGTAACTACTGCAGCTGCTTCTCAATAAAATCCGTCACCACTTTGCCCTTCCAGTCGAACGCGCCTTCGGAGCGGGCGACTTCGTTGCCGCTGCCGTCGATGAAAATGGTGGCGGGCATGCCGTGCAGCCCGGCGGCGCGGAAGGAGGCCATGGCATTGTCGAGATAGGGGGTGAGATGAGTGATCTGGTGGTTGCTGAAAAAGGTTTTGACGTTATCCATCTTGCCCGTGCCGTCGAGCGACAGGGCGATGACTTTGAAGGATTTTCTGCCATAGGCCTGTTGCGCGGCATCGACCTGCGGCAATTCAGCGACGCAGGGAACGCACCAGGTGGCCCAGAAATGCACGGCGGTCAGTTTAGCGGCTTTGGGATCGAGGGCATGCACATTGCCGGCATCGTCCTTGAAGGAAATGGCGGGGGCCGGCTTGGGGGGGCTGACCACCAGCTCATCGGCGGCGGCGGGCAGCGCCGCCATCAACACACAGCTTGCCAGAAGGCGTAAAAAACCTGTACTACGTATCATATTATGGCCAGACGCTCGAAAAATAATGATGCCAACCCGATGTGGGGCGGAAGATTTTCACGCCCGCCCGCCGGGATGCTCGCCAAGATTAACGCATCCATCGCGTTTGACAAGGCGCTTTACCGGCAGGATATCGCCGGGTCGATCGCGCATGCGAAAATGCTGGCGAAGCAGAAGATTATCAGCCAGGCCGATGCGAAGGCGATTGCCGGCGGGCTTCAGGGCATATTGAAGGATATCGAGGCCGGGAAGTTCGAGCTCAAAGAGAGCCTTGAAGATATCCATATGAATATCGAGGCGGCGCTGAAAGAGCGCATCGGCGAGGCGGCGGGCAGGCTGCATACGGCCCGTTCGCGCAACGACCAGGTGGCTACCGATGTGCGGCTTTACGTGCGCGATGCGCTCGACACGCTGGAAGCGGCACTCAAGGGGTTACAGCAGGCGCTGCTCAGGCGGGCGGAGGAGCATGCCGATACGCTGATGCCCGGCTTTACGCATCTGCAGACGGCGCAGCCGGTGACGCTGGGGCATCACCTGATGGCGTATGTTGAGATGTTCGGACGCGATCGTGGGCGGGCGCAGGATGCGCGGGCGCGGCTTAACGAACTGCCGCTGGGTGCGGCGGCGCTGGCCGGAACCTCGTTTCCCATCGACCGCCATTTTACGGCGAAGGAGTTGGGCTTCGACCGGCCCATGGCCAATTCGCTCGACGCCGTGGGCAGCCGCGATTTCGCGCTG
>JAGWLJ010000241.1 GCA_028873275.1 Pseudomonadota bacterium | reverse complement strand
GGTCGGTGGAAGACATCACGAGGTGCAGATCGTGCGACACCATCAGCACCGCGCAATGATGCTCCTTGCTCACGCGCGAAATGAGATCATACAAAAACGCCTGCCCGTTGACGTCCACGCCCTGCGCCGGTTCGTCGAGCACCAGAAGCTCCGGCTCAGCCAGCAATGCGCGCGCCAGCAATATGCGCTGCATCTCGCCGCCGGAGACCGATTGCAGCCGCTGCGGCAAAAGCGCTGTAATCCTCACTTCCTCTGCCAGCGGCCTTATATCGCGCCCGCGCGCGCTTAAACGCAGGAACCATTCCACCGTCAGCGGCAATATCGGATCGATGGCAAGCCGCTGCGGCACGTAGCCGATGGTAAGGCCGGGCTTGCGCCGCACCGTTCCGGCATCGGGCGTTTCCAGCCCCAGCAGCAGCTTGAGCAAGGTCGTCTTGCCGCTGCCGTTCGGGCCGATGACGGTTACGATATTGCGCGGCGCCACATTTACGCTTACATTCGTAATGACGGCGTCACGCCCGAAGGACTTGGTGAGGCCATGCGCCTCTATCAGCGAATCGGGATTCATAACGGGTTGGTAGCAAGAAAATGAACCTTTCGGAAGCACTAAAGCAGGTGAAGTTCGATGCGCGGGGGCTGGTAGCCGCCATTGCGCAGGATGCAAAGACCGGCGAGGTGCTGATGCTGGCGTGGATGAACCGCGAGGCGCTGGAAAAGACCCTCCAAACGAAAGATGTGCATTACTGGTCGCGCTCGCGGGACACGCTGTGGCGCAAGGGCGAAACCTCCGGACACACGCAGAAACTGAAGGAATTCTACGTCGATTGCGACGGCGATACGGTGCTCCTCAAGGTCGAACAGACTGGCCCAGCCTGCCACACCGGAAATAAAACCTGTTTTTTCAATAAGATATAATATCGACAACCGGCGTTGTCATTGAATATTCACACAATTCCTGCCCGAAACATGCTATGATTCAGAATGTATAGCTATGTCTGCAGGGCAGTGAATCATGGGTGCTGAGACAAATATGACGTCCGCCATGCTGGAAGCGGATAAACGAAGGATTGAGGAAGACGCCAGGGCACCTCGCGGCGTCTCGAAGGGTGAGCGGACCATAGATGAGGCGATGCTTATCGCCATCCTGGATAATGATAAACTTACCCCCCAAGAAAGAGAAACGTATATTGATGACCTTCTGAAAGTGAAGCCAAAAGACAAACCTGACGTGACCGCCATGGACACGGAAGGAACCGGCTCATCGGATGGGCAGCAGGACAGCTCTAAAAAAATCGCCCCTTCCCTGGAATCAGCTATTCCCCTTGCCGTTCAGGTAGCAATCGATACTTTCGCGGGGCTATCGCCTGAAATTCGTGAACTGGCGAAGAGCGCCGGGAAAGAACTGTTGCCTTTCGTGACGGGGGAGAGCACTACGCCAACCACAGCCTCCACCGGGGGAGAACTGGCGATCAACGGTAATAATCAAAACCCCGCAGAACAGGATCCCAACAAAACCGTAGCAAAAGAAGCTGCTCCCGCCGCCGCGCCGGTGGCGGATACGGGAGAAGCGGAGCGGAAAAAATTACAGGAAAAAAAGAAGCTGGCCCAACAGGCGCAGGATATCGTTCAGTCAACCGACCCCATGAAGGCTACGGTTGACGCCATGGTCGCCGCCGGGAATGGCATGCGGAATCTGGATGAAGCAGGGGTAAAAGAAGTGGCAACAAAGGGCATAAACAACGTCACTGCCGATCATCTGCGCCATAAGGTCAACGGCGATCCGGCACTGGCGGACAAGGTAGCGCAAAATTCGCCGGCCAATACTGCCGCATTAGTCATCGGCAACCGGTCGCTTAAAGATACCGGTGAACTAATCCCCTTAAGCACGGCAGGAAAAGGGCCTGCGACCAGTAATTCACGCAGCACCTCGTAACGCCTATTTCCCCAACAACTCCTTCAATCCCTTCAGCTGATCCTTGATGCTGCCCTGGGTGTTCTTGAGCTGCTGCCTGAATTCCTTCGGGTTCTTAAGCGCATTCTTCAGCATCGAGCCGACGTCGGGCGCGAAGCGCGGGTTATCGAGGCTGCCCTGAATCAGCACCGGCACGGCCACGCCCGCGCCCGAGGCATTGCCCTTGCCTGCCGCGCGCACCGTCTGCGGCGTCAGCCGGTAATTGATTTCATAGGCCGGAAGGCTCACCGTCCCCTGCCCCGACACTTCAGTATCCGGCATCTTCATAATCAAATCATGGTTGCTGACGACGCCCTGCGAAATACTGAACGTGCCGTTCATCGACTGAATCGGCGTATTGCCGCCACCGTTCGCCGCGCCGGCGATGTTATGCAGCAGGTCGAGCAAATTGACGCCGGAAATCTGGCCGTTCGCCAGGTTGAATTTCCCGTTCCCCGAAAGCGATGAAATAATGTCGCGCTGGCTCTTGCCGCGGCCGCTGACCGAAAAATCCATATCACCCGCACCGCTTAAGCGGCCAAGGCCCATGGCATCTTCCATCAGCGGCTGCACCTGAATTCCCGTGAAAGAAGCGCGCGCCGAAATCGAGGCGTCGGCATCGAGCGTAACCGAACCGCTGCCGGTGCCGCTGTACATCGGCGCGTTGGCTACGCTCGCGGTAAGATGACCCTGCTTCAGGGTTGCATGCAGCGCCGTCTTGCCGAT
>JAGWLJ010000240.1 GCA_028873275.1 Pseudomonadota bacterium | reverse complement strand
TCGAGATCGTCAATCCCGGCCATGAATTCGGTTATAGGCCATTTCCCGAGGTACAGATGGAAGCGGTGGCCATGCTGTGCAAGGAGATTCTGGCGCGGCATGCGATTCCGGCGCGCAATATCGTCGGGCATTCCGACGTGGCGCCTGCACGCAAGGAAGATCCGGGCGAATTATTCGACTGGAGACGACTGGCGGGGCGGGAGATTGGGCTTTGGCCAGTAGCCGATGCCCAGCGGTCAGCGGTCAACGCATTATCCGACTATGGCTATGATATTTCTAATCTTCCTAAGGCTATCATTGCTTTTCAGCGGCATTTTCGACCAAGGCTGCTGAATGGCCAGTGGGATGATGAATGTGCCGGATTGCTTGCATCCCTGCTGGCGATGCTCTAAACACTCCCTGCCAGGCAGCCGGATGGCCGCCGGAGCGCAAGCTCTGGAGGAAAGTCCGGGCTCCACTTAAGCACGGTGGCGGGTAACGCCCGCCGGGGGTAACCTTAGGAAAAGTGCCACAGAAAATATACCGCCCTCCGAAGCTTCGGCATAGGAGGGTAAGGGTGAAATGGTGCGGTAAGAGCGCACCGCGGCTCCGGTAACGGAGACGGCAGGGCAAACTCCACCGGGAGCAAGACCAAATAGGGACGGCGCGTGCTTAAGCGCTATGTCGTCCGGGTAGGTTGCGTGAGGCGCCGGGTAACCGGCGCCCCAGAGGAATGGCCATTCTCGACAGAACCCGGCTTACAGGCTGCCTGGCTTTTATCCCTTGCTGTATTCGCCTTCGTTGAGCCAGGTGCGGTAAGTAACCGGCTTGCCGAAGTAATAACCCTGCATGTAATCGACGCCCAGTTCCATCAGCACCTTGGTGATCTCGCCGTTTTCGACGAATTCGGCCACCGTCTCCAGGCCGAAGCCTTGGGCAAAATCGAGCAGCGTCTTGACGAAGAAGCGGCTGTCGGCGCTGCGTGGCAGGTCCTTGACGAAGATGCCGTCGATCTTAACCATGTCCACCGACAGCGCTTTGAGCTGGCGGAACGAGGTGTAGCCGGAGCCGAAATCGTCGAGCGCCACCTGGCAGCCCAGCGACTGCAGCGAGGCGACGAAATAGGCGGCGCGGCGGAGGTCGCGGTGGGCGGCCGTCTCAGTGATCTCGACAATCAGCCGCGAGGCGATTTCCGGGGTTTCCTTGAGTAGATCGCCGATGCGATCGAGCCAAACGGGATTATCCGTCGTCAGGTTGGAGACATTGAAGGCGAGGATGACATCCTTGGACGCGCGAAGCTCCTCGATGACTTTCTCCATGACCATGGTGTCCACCAGATCAATCAGTCCCATCTTCTCCGCCACCGGAATCAGTGCGCCGGCGGTGCTGATCTTGCCGGTAGAGCCCACCAGCCTGAGCAGCGCCTCGTAATGCGCCACCTCGCCGGTCTTGCTCTTGATGACCGGCTGGTAAGCCAGGCGCAGACGCCTTTCCTGAAACGCCTTGAACAGGTAATTGGCCAGGCCCATCTGCTGGCGGCATTGGTCGGCCTCCTGGCGCGTCATTTCGAAGGTGCGGTGCGGTGCGCTTTGCAGGCTATTGATGGCAACATAGGCCTTATCGAGCGCATCGTGCGCGCCGGCGGTTTCTAGCGGAAAGCTGACGCTGCCAATGGCGCCGATCAGGTGTAGCGCTACCGTGGCTGAATGATCGCGGCCGAAATTCTGGATAATATTGTGGATGCGCTGAGCGATAGCGCCGGCATCCTCCGGATAGCAGTTGGTGAGAATGATGCCCAGCTGGTCCCGCTGCAGGCGCTGAACCACGCTGCCCTCGCGCAGCATGGGCTCGATCATGCGGACAAGATCGTGCATGACGATTTCGGAAGTGTCGTGGCCATAGGCATTGATGATCATCGCCAGGTTGCTGATCGACACCAAAAGCAGCGAGCCGGACGTATGCTCACGGATGGCGTTCTGAATAGTCGATTCCAGGCTGTCTATGAATTCCTGCGGATAAAACGCTCCGCCAGGATAGGCCAACTCATGCGGATGCGTGCCGTCCTTCGGCGCAGGAGCGCCGTTTCCCGGTAGCGATGCAGATGGCTCTTCGTGCGGGAACATCCGTGACCGTTTTTCCTTTGAATTCATTATCGCACACCAAAAAGTAAAAATTAGTTAAAATTGTAGCGATAATTGGCGTAATCTGCTTTTCAGTATAACGGGGAAAGGTAAAAGCAAGGTTTACGGAAAAGGCCGGATTTTTCAATGCCTAAAGGTTGTAAAACCAAGCATAGAGAGCGCGGCGGGCAAAGTTGAGCAGCAGCAACAAGATAATAGGTGAAATATCGATGCCGCCGAGATCCGGCAGGAGGCGGCGGATGGGTTTCAGGGCCGGCTCGCACAGGCGATTTAAGGCGACCATGATCTTGCGCACGGCCGGCTGGTAGGCGTTGATGATCTTGAAGGAAATCAGCGTGACTGCCACCGTCCATACGATGACGCACAAGATATAAAGGTCGATCAGATCGACGAGCAGGTCGATAAAGGGATTCAGCATGGGGAGGAATATACAGGAAAAAAAACAGGTGGCAACGCCCTATGGACGCCCCGCGCATCCTGTGGCACTGTGGGCGCATGCTGCTTAAGGACAAAACCATTTTCATCACCGGGGCTACGGCCGGTTTTGGCCTGGCCTGTGCG
>JAGWLJ010000014.1 GCA_028873275.1 Pseudomonadota bacterium | reverse complement strand
AGCGCACTTCGCCCCTGACCGATTTGCGCAATTCGCGCTCGAGGGCGCTCATACCGCAAACCTCTCTGCATCTTTTTCCTTGAATGTGAGGCCCAGCCCCGGCGCGTCCGTTGGTGTAAGGCAACCGTCTTTGACCTGCGGTGCGCCGTCGAAGAGTTTTTGCTCGATGCGGGCATGATCCCAGAAATATTCCACATGCGTGGCGTCGATGGCGTGGCAGCACAGCGCCGCGTGAATGCTGGGCGCGCAATGCGCTGAAATCGGCCGGTGGTATGCCTCCGCCAGCGCCGTTGCTTTAAGAAAGCCGGTAATGCCAAGGCAGCGCGTGGCATCGATCTGCAGCACGTCCACTGCTTCGGCTTCCAGCAATTGTCGCGAATCGTCCAGGTCGTAGCTGTATTCCCCGGCAGCGATGGCGATGGCGGGCGGCGCATGCCGGCGTAGGAAGGCGAGCCCCGGAATATCATCCGAAGATACCGGTTCCTCGAACCAGGCGATGGGATTATCGGCCATGAAATGCGCCATCTGCAATGCTTCGCGCGGGTGATACGCGCCGTTGGCGTCGACGAATAATTTTCCGTCCTCCGGCAATGCCTCCACCGCCGCGGCAATGCGCCGCCGGTCCTGGCGCTCGTCGCGGCCGATCTTGATCTTGAATTGCCAGATGCCCTGCGCCTTCCATCCCTCGATTTGCTCCTGTATCTGTTTCGGGCCATAGGTGGTGAAGCCGCCGCTGCCATAGACCGGGATACGCGCACGCGCCGCACCCAGCAGTGCGATCAACGGCTGGCCGAAGATTTTTCCTTTCAAATCCCACAGCGCGTTATCGACGGCGGAGATCGCGGTAGCGGCGATGCCCGGCCGTCCCATGTTGCGCACGGCGCGGCGCATGGCCTGCCAGCAGGCGGGAGTATCGAGCGCGTCCATGCCGGCAAGCGCTTCCTTCATCGTATCCTTGATCACCTCCACCGCGGCGCGGGAGGCATAGCTGTAGCCAAAACCACGCTGCCCTGCGGCCTCGGCATGCACGGCCACCAGCGTGGTGCTGTCCCAGTCGATGGTACCGTCGGCTTCGGGACTCGACGTAGGAATGCGGTAGGCGTGTGCGGAAAGCCCGGTCAGGCGGGCCTGGTTGGAAGGCGCCGCCGCGCGTCGTATGGATTGACGCGCTGGCATGGCTAGACCAGCTCGCGCACCTTGTCGCCGATGATATTCCTGATGATTTCACCGCCATGCGGCGTGCCGCGCGCCAGCGCCTCGGCCAGGTTCTTCATGTCCTTGAGCGTCGCCTTGGGCGGGTAGGGCGGTTCGTTGGGATCGACTACCGCCTCGACGATCACCGGCCCCGGATGGGCGAACGCCTCCTCGATCTGCGCCGCGCATTCGCGCGGATCGGTGATGGTGATGCCGTAGCCGCCGCAGGCCTCGGCGAAGCGAGCGAAGTCGATGGGCTGCAGCTCGCAGGCATATTCCGGGTTTCCCAGGAACACCATCTGCTCCCACTTGATCTGGCCCAGCGAATTATTCTTGAAGATAACAATCTTGACCGGCAGCTGGTATTTCACTGCCGTAACAAACTCGGCCATCAGCATCGAAAACCCGCCGTCGCCCACCAGCGCCACCACCTGCCGGTCGGGATAGGCGATCTGCGCGGCGATGGCATAAGGCAGGCCGCAGGCCATGGTGGCCAGGTTGCCAGAGAGCGTGCACATCTGCCCGTAGCGGAAGGGTAGGAAACGGGCAAACCAGCTGGCGATGGTGCCGGAATCGCTGACATAGACCGCATTGCCCGCCAGCCGCTGGCCGATCGCATGCGCCACCACCTGCGGTTTCATCGGCATGGTATCGCGGCCGG
Organism: Pseudomonadota bacterium; assembly: GCA_028873275.1. Taxonomy (GTDB): domain Bacteria; phylum Pseudomonadota; class Alphaproteobacteria; order Rickettsiales; family SXRF01; genus JABDCD01. Next base: position 10,963 of record JAGWLJ010000014.1, on the reverse strand, counting down.
CCTGCTTGGCCATCATCTCGTCCCATTCTTTTTTATTCTTCTGCGCCCGCTCGAGGAAGCGGCGGCTTTCCTTGCGCTTGAGCAAAGGCAGCAGCAATTCGAGCGTTTTGGCGCTGTCGCCCACCAGCCCGATTTCCACCGGGTAGCGCAGGCCGATGCGCGTGCCGTCGATGTCGATCTGCACGCAGCGCGCCTTACCCGGCTTGGGATAAAATTCGATATAGGGAAAGCTCGAGCCAGCGATCAGCAGCGTGTCGCAATCCTCGATGGCCTCCTGGCTGGGCCGCGTGCCGAGCAGGCCGGTGCCGCCCAGGCAATAGGGGCTTTCATCCGGCACGCTGGCCTTGCCCAGGAGCGGCTTGATGATGACGGCGCCCAGCGTCTCGGCGATCTGCTCCAGCAGCGGCCCCGCTCCGATAGCGCCGCGCCCGGCGAGGATAGCAATTTTTTCTCCCTCGTTGAGAACCTGCGCCGCCAGTTCCAGATCCTCCGCCGTCGGCAATCCGGCGCGGTACGCCTGCACCGACGATACGTGATGCGCCACGTTGCGCGGCGAGCGGACATCCTCGCTGATCGGCTCCGACTGCATATCCACCGGCATGGTGACATGCGCCACGCCGCGCCGCACCATCGCCTCGCGGCAGGCCAGCGACACGACATTTTCCGTATGCGCCGGCCCCATGATGCGGCAGTTATAAACGCAGACATCCTCGAATAATTTATCCAGCTCGACATCCTGCTGCGTATGAGTGTGCAAGAGGTCATGAAACTGCATGCCGGTAATAGCGAGCACCGGCGCGCCGTCGAGCTTGGCGTCGTAGAGGCCGTTTAAAAGATGAATGCCGCCCGGTCCCGAGGTCGCCAGGCAGACGCCGAGCCGCCCCGTCACCTTGGCATAGGCGCAGGCCATGAACGCCGCCGCTTCCTCATGCCGCACCTGGATAAAGCGGATTTTATCTTTGCGCTGCCGCAGCGATTCGATGATGCCGTTGATGCCGTCGCCCGGCAGTCCGAATATGGTATTTACGCCCCAATCTATCAGGGTCTCGACCAATACATCGCCAGCGGTAGGCATAGGCTTTCCCTTCCAAGGATTTCCTAAGCATGCTGACACCCGCAGAATAAAGTTTCGATTCCTTACTTAGCCGGGCGTACCAGGATATTATAATTATATCTCCATCTATAGGTTGGTGGATAAGAGTCTTTTGCGGAATAACCACCATATATTGCAATATTGCAATTTTAGCAGTGTAATTAAGATAATATTAAAGGGATCGCTATATTCTTCTTACACTTAGTGCGCATCGCGTACAAAAGAGGAATTGCGGATGCTTTTTAAGCTAATTACCGGAACGAGCATCCTTCTGACAGGGGCGTTTTTTTCATCTTTAGCCTTTGCGAAGGTTAATACAGAATATGGCACGTTCTCTGTCACTCTCCAGGCAGCCTCGGAGTATAGATACCGGGGAATTTCGAAAAGTGGCGATGAACCCTATGCCCAAGCCAACTTGGACTGGAAAAAAAACGGGTTCTATGCAGGAATCTCAGGCGCTACGCTGGATTTTTCCAACAGTGAAAAGGGCCATTATGAAAACATAACATATGGAGGATATAAGTACACTGCTCCAAATGCAAAATTCTCTCTGGATGGTGGAATAAGCTACTATCTTTATCCCTTCGAAAAGCCATCCGAACACTATGAATATGGAGAAGTGAAACTGATTGCCGATTATAATTGGGGGTTCATGGACACTAAGCTTGGACTTTACCATTCTCCTAATTATTACGATAATTCCGGCGCATCTAATTATGCAGCAACTAATATCGCTGTACCCATCGGAGATACTGGTTTCTTTCTTCTTGGATCCTTGGGCCATTTATGGGTTAACGATAATACAAAAATCCCGAATTATTCAGATTGGGCACTGGGAGCTTCCTATCATTGGGAAGAGATGCGATTTGAACTCAAGTATGTGGATAGCTCCATCCGGAATACCAAATGCCCCTATGAACCCCATGCTTGTGCTGCAACAGCGATTTTTTCTATTGCAAGGATGTTCTGATGATGCGCGAAACTCAAGGAATTGTAGCCACTATATTATTTTTCTCATGTCTATCCTTATCTGATGTGCAGGCTTTTGAAATAAAAGCCCAGGAGGATAACGGCCAGCCAGCTCAGGATGTTGTCGTCGCATTGTATCCGCAGAAACCAGTAGCGCTCCCTGCGGCGAAAAAGCAGGAAATAGTACAGAAAGACTTCGTATTTGATCCCTTTGTTACAGTTGTAGCATCAGGATCCCGTATTAATTTTCCTAATCTTGATAAAACAAAACACCATGTCTATTCGTTTTCGAAGGCGGCTCAATTTAACCTCCCTTTATACAATGGCATGAGTGGGGATGTTCCCTTCAATAAGGAGGGTATCGTGACCATAGGTTGCAATATCCATGACTGGATGCTGGCGTATGTGGTCGTTCTCGACACTCCCTTTTTTGTAAAGACCGACGTGGATGGAAAAGGAAATATTCCTACTTTGCCCGCTGGTCACTATCGTATGAAATACTGGTATCCCGGCTTAAAGGGCGATGCGCTGGCTAAGCTAGAGGATGATTTTGCAGTGACTGAGTCCGGCTATTACACCGTTACCATACACGAACCTATTCAGACACGTCCTGTTAAACCGCCGCCAAGCGACGATATCGGCACTTATTAGAGAGCAGGATGTCTGCCAAGGAGAAACATAAAAGAGCATGGTGGCCTCATAGTTTTAGGGCGCGCGTGCTGCTGCTCTTTTGCGGTGTGCTGCTATTGTCGCAGAGTGTATTCTTCACGCTTTACAATAGATTCAGTATGAGGAATGCGCAGAGCATTGTTATAAGCAACCTGGATAGTACTCTGCGAATTTCGGAACGCCTGTTGAATGATAGGTTCGATCAGCTGACCAATGTGGTGCAGATTCTGTCGTCCGATTTCGGTTTCCGTTCTGCGGTTGCCACGGGTGACAGGGATACCATTTTCTCCATGATGGAAAATCATTCCGGACGTATCGATGCAAACGTCATGTGCGTCTTCGATACAGGAGGGCATCTCATCTCTTCCTATCCGTCCGCCTTCGCGCCTGCCCTCATGCAGGCATTTGCGCCATTCTTCCAATTGAAAGATCCGGAAAGCCGCATAGGAAGCCGTTTGATGACCATGGTTCTTCTGAAAGACAAGCTCTACCAGATGGTTATTGTCCCAGTGAAGGCACCGCAGTTAGTATCTTATGCCGCCGTAGGATTTGCGGTGACCAAGAGGCTTGTGGAGGACATCAAAGACATGACCGGTACAGAAGTTTCTCTGGTAGTTCGTAGTGGGGGCACTATCTCGCCCTTAGTTTCGACCAATATCTCTGGTCAAAGTGCAGATGACCTTACCAGGCAGATTGTCCCCAATGAGAATCAGCAAAAGTTTTCCCCCACGTATCTGGGGGATGGTGCCTATATAGTCCGGACCCTGCCGTTATATAGTCTTGGCCAACAGGAATTCTATGCAGTGCTACAGGCATCATTGCAGAAGGAACTTGCGCCATTTAAACGCCTGCGTATGAATTTGATACTGCTGGCAGGCTCTATTTTAATCCTCTCTCTCGTAGTGGGCACTCTGTTTGCAAGGCAGGTGACTCGGCCGTTATTGAATCTCGCCGAGACTGCGCGAAAGGTATCCTTGCAGGAAAATTATGAGATTCGTGCCGAATCGATAGGCAATGATGATGGAGAGCCCGATAATGAGTTAGGGGTCTTGGTGCAATCCTTTAACAAAATGCTAATGGAGATAAGCACGCGCGATCGCCAGCTAAAGAAAAATTACGCTGAGCTTGAAGAGGCAAAGAATGCTGCGGAAAGCGCAAACCAGGCCAAGTCCCAGTTTCTATCCAATATCAGCCATGAGTTGCGTACGCCTCTTAATGCCGTAATAGGCCTGTCTTCTATTATGACGGATCAGCTCCATGGTCCGTTAGGAAGTTCGAAATACCTTGAATATTCAAAAGATATAAATGCGTCGGGCTCGCATCTGCTGGATATCATCAATGATATTATTGATCTGTCGAAGATAACAGAGGGTACCCTGACGCTGAATTATGAAAAGGTAAATATTGCAAAAACCATTGATAAGTGCATCGCACTTCTCTCCGAACGTGCAAAGCAGGGGGGTATTACTATTTCCAGAAGTATTCCCGAGTCGCTGCCGGTATTGAGGGCGGATCGCCTGCGCGTAACTCAGATATTGCTGAATATACTTACAAATGCTGTCAAATTTACGCCAGAAGGAGGGAAGGTGCATATTGCGGCCAGTGGTGTCCCGGAAGGGGAAAAGGTGAGTCATATTGTTATTACAATAGAAGACACTGGCATCGGCATGAGAGAAAGCGATATTGAGAAGGCATTCCAGAATTTTGGACAGGTGGACAGAGGTCTGAATCGCAAATATGAAGGTACTGGCTTGGGACTGCCATTAACCAAAAGATTGATGGAACTGCATCAGGGCTCGATTACCATTCAAAGTAAACCGGGAGAGGGGACTCGGGTATCACTGCGGTTTCCAGTAGTTCATCAAGATATCTCTTGAAAGCCTTATCAATCGTAATTGGGCTGCTCCTCTTATTGCCTCAAAGCGAAAATTGGCGTGCCCGGCGAGACTCGAACTCACGACCCTCAGCTTAGAAGGCTGATGCTCTATCCAACTGAGCTACGGGCACGCATACGCCCTGATTACGTGACCCCCGCCAGCCGCGCAACAAAAACTTGGCCTTATAACCGCTTGGTCATGCGGATATGGGGCAGCGCGACTTCGGTGAACGGCTCTCCCTCCGCCGCATAGCCCAGCTTTTCATAGAAGCCGGCGGCGTACATCCTGGCGTTCAGTTCCACGAAGGCGAATCCCCGCTCTCTGGCCGTTTGTTCGGCAAAGGCGACCAGCTTCCTGCCCAATCCGGCGCGCTGCATGGCGCTGTCGACCGCCATCTGACGGAATTTCACAACGGCATTCGGCAATGGCTTGAGCAGAAGCGTGCCGATGACGGCGCTGGCGTCATCCATAGCGGCGATATGAATCTGCGCTTCCTCGCCTTCGGTATCTTTTTCGCTGAGCGTGCACCCGAGCGGCAGGCGGAGGATTCTTTCGCGCAGGAGCCTCGCCTGCTCATAAGCCGGGGAGGCGTGGGGGATGATGGCGATGCGGATGGCGCTCATTTTACCAGAATCGCTTACCTAAAGTCACTTCGTACGGCGCAGGCCACCGCAAGCCGAAGCGCAGGATGGTCGGCCTTAGTGGACGACTTCAGAACCAAGGTCGATTTACGCTTAATCGTATTATCAATACGAAGCAATAACTTAATGCGGTCGAAGCGCAATATAAGAAACCGAAATTGATGTGACATTTTTGCGTATAGCCATTTACTTTAACTTTTTATTAACATAAAATAATAAGGTCTTCTAGCCCCTTTGATACTACTGCATAACCTTGTTGGTGGTTTGGGGCCATGCTCATCGACAACTGGGTCGGTGAGTTCAAGTGTGGCGCGTTTTCCCAGAAGGAGGGATTTCAATGACGCGCAACAAGCAGATGGTGGTGCTGGTTCTTGTCGTTTTCAGCAGCATCGCCCTGTTCCTCTGCATGCGCGGTGGCGACACCAAGCAGACGCAGGAGCGGACCACCCTCGAAGACATCCAATTCAAGGGTGCGTGCATCAAGAGCGTCGGGCATACCGAGCACTCAATCGTCCTCCAATGCGAGGTCGAAGAGGTTCCGGACGACGACGCCGAAAAGAAGGCCAAGGCGCTGATAATCAGCGAAGTCGTCATCACCAATGCCGGACCCACAGCGGTCTGGCTAGACATCATGGTGAGGAAACATCCTGTCCGCCGAATCCCGTACGACAAGGGATTCGACGGAAATATGACGGTCAGCCCTTTTACGCAGGCCGTCGTCGGGCTCCTCAAGGGCGGGCACACTTTAATCTGCCCGAACTTTGGAAGCAGGTGGGAGATCGAGGTCTTGCTCGGCAAGACCACCAAGTAATACACCTGTCTGAACAAGCTTCGCGCTTGGGGGTCGCTTCGGCGGCCTTTTCTTTTTTTATTCCAGAGAATAAAATTAAATTTTACTTGTCCCATTTTGGAACATTGGTCGGGGAGACAGGATTCGAACCTGCGACCCTCTGCTCCCAAAGCAGATGCGCTACCGGGCTGCGCTACTCCCCGAAAACCAGTGCCAGTGGCTAGTGATTAGTGGCTGGTGCAGTATTAGTAAAGCGCAAGATGCTTTACAATGCCGTATCTTGCTGTAGTTTCCTCGCTTACCACTCATCACCAGCCACTGGCCACTATGTTCAAAGGCATCTATACCGCTCTTATTACGCCCTTTAAAGACGGCGCTATCGACGAAAAGGCCTTCCGTGCCTTTGTCGAATGGCAGATCGCCGAGGGGGTGCACGGGCTGGTGCCGTGCGGCACCACCGGCGAATCGCCCACCCTGTCGCATGCCGAGCATAACCGGGTGGTGGCGCTGTGCGTCGAGGTGGCGAAGGGCAAGGTGCCGGTGCTGGCGGGCACGGGCTCCAATTCGACCGAGGAAGCCATCATGATGACCTGCCACGCCAAAGAGGCGGGGGCGGACGGGGCGCTGATCGTGGCCCCCTATTATAATAAGCCGACGCAGGAAGGGCTGTACCAGCATTTCAAGGCGATTCACGACGCGGCGCAATTTCCCATCGTCATTTACAATATTCCCGGCCGCAGCGTCGTCAATATCACCGACGAGACGCTGGCCCGCCTGAGCGAGCTGCCGCATATCGCCGGCGTCAAGGACGCCACCGGCGACCTGGCGCGGCCTTACACGCTGCGGGCAAAGATGAAAAAATCTTTACAATTGCTGTCGGGCGAGGACATGACGGCGGTGGCGTTTAACGCTTCCGGCGGGCAGGGATGCATCTCGGTGACCTCGAACATCATGCCCCGGCGCTGCGCCGAGGTGCAGGAAGCCTGCCTGAGCGGCGATTATGCCAAAGCCCTGCGGCTGCACGACACCATGGTTGACCTGCACAGCGTGCTGTTCTGCGAAACCAGCCCGGCGCCCGTGAAATGCGCGGCTGCCCTCATGGGGAAGTGCCGGCCCGACCTCCGCCTGCCGCTGGTGCCGGTCGGGGAAGATCATAAAGAACAGATAACGCAAGTCCTGCGAAAATTGCGCTTGCTATAAAAACTTTTTTCATTTTTATTACGACCAACGTCCGATGTCCGACGAATCCAAAACCATAGCGTTCAACCGCAAGGCACGCTACGAGTATGCGATTGAGGAGGAGATCGAGGCGGGAATCGTGCTGACCGGCACCGAGGTTAAATCGTTGCGGGCGGGCAAGGCGGATATTAACGATGCCTATGCCACGTCCCGGGATGAGGAGATCTGGCTGCTCAACGCGACCATCGCGGAATACAGCGCCGGCAACCGGTTCAACCATGAGCCGCGCCGGCCAAGAAAACTGCTGCTCCATAAGCGGCAGATAAAAAAGCTGCTGGGGCGGCTGAAGGTGAGGGGGGTGACGCTGATTCCGCTCTCTCTGTACTTCAACCGCCGCGGAAAAGCGAAAGTCATGCTGGGCCTTGCCATGGGCAAGAAGCAGTATGAGAAGCGGGAGACTATAAAAAAGCGTGACTGGCAGCGCGACAAGGCGCGCATCATGCGTAGTAAGAACGGGTAAAGGAGGCACCATGCTGGATGTGATTGCGGATTTCTGGAAACCGGTGAAGAAGTCGCAGGACAAGCTGCAGCCGGAGCAATTGCAGATCGGTAGCGCCATCGGCTTCGGTTTCGTGCCGCAGGCCAGCCTCAGCGGCCGCCGGCTGGAAGTCAGCGCCATCAATACTTACCAGTTCGGAGAAGAGTCGCTTACCTCTTTTGTTCTGTCGCAGGGCAAGGAGCCCGGCGTGTCGATGATCGTTGCCGAGGCGGAGGGCGAGCAGTATCTGGCCATTTCGCGCCGCATATCGGCCGGTGACCGCACCAAGCTGTTCAACAGCTATGATCTGGAGAGCGTCATGGGCAAGCCGGACATCACCCGCCTGACCTGCCGCGACAATAACCCGGATTACAAGGGCTGGGCGGTGCCGGTGTACAAGCGCGAGATCCAGGGCCTGAAAGGCCGTATATTCAAGGGAGATTTCCGCAAGCAGCCGTTGCCGCCGGTGGCCGAGGCGCAGGAGTTCGAATACACGCTGCTGGTCAGCGAAAGCAACGAGCACGCCATCGAGATCGAGAAATACGCCGACGGCCATATCGAGGTGTACACCACGGTGTACCGCCGCATGAACGATATCGGTGAGATCACCCATCCCGGCTCCGAAACGGGCCGCCCGGACATCAAGCTGGCCTCCAGCACGCCGCAGCCGGTGAAGATGGAAGCGGCGCCGGCTCTGGCTCCGGCCATGGGCGGCAGCGTCAAGGCCGAGGTTAAAACATCGCCGGTGGTGCTGAAGGAATTCGCTGCGCCCGCGCCGGCTGAACCCAAGGCTGCGGAAGCCAAAGCGCCTGCCGTCATTAAGGCGCCCGTGGCTGCGGAAACACCCGCCGTTGAGGAAAAGAAACCAGAACCCGCTGTTACTATTAAGGAGGAACCCATTAGCATGACCATGACCGAAACCGCCATCAATGGAACGAGGAACGATATGACCGCCAGCGAATCCATGAAGCCCAAGCTGTATGTGCAGCCGACCGCGCCGGAAACCTATATGAAGCAGGAGATAAAAGCTGTGAACAACCGCGCCACGAACACTAATTTCGAATCCGATGCCATCGAGTGCGATCTGCGCGTCGCCAACAAGATCATCGACGAAGCCATCCGCAACGAGATGCGCCTGACCGATATCGTTCGTCGTATCATCGAGCTGCCAGTGGCCTATCCGGAATCCGTGCAGATTCCCGTCACGCTGACCGACGAGGATTACGCCCTGCTCGCCATCCGTTACGGCATCCCAGCTTCCGACAAGAACGCCATCAAGCGCCGCATCATCGAAGATCTCAACGATTTCTCCGGCAACGGCGCCGGCAGGAAAGCCGCTTAATTTTTATTGCAGGAAGCGAAGCAATCTCAGGATTGCTTTGCTTCACTCGCAATGACGGAAAATATACTCCCCGTCAGTACTGCCAGCTCCTCCGGCGCAATCACCAGCGGCGGCATCAGGTAAACAATATCCTTGAACGGCCGCACCCAGACGCCGTGCTCAATGAATTTGGGCCTGAGCGCTCGCACATCTACAGACGCCTCCATCTGCACCACGCCAATCGCGCCCTTGACGCGCACATCCACCACGCCCGGCAGGTCGCGGCAGGGTTCCAGCTCTCTGGCAAGCTGAGCTTCGATGGCCTCCACCTGCTTCAGCCGCGGCTCTTTCTCAAAAATATCCAATGACGCGTTGGCCGCCGCGCAGGCCAGCGGGTTGGCCATAAAGGTGGGGCCGTGCATGAAAGCCTTGTCCGGATCATCATCAAGAAAAGCCTCGAAAATCTCTTCCTGCGCCAGCGTGGCGCCGAGCGTAATCGTGCCGCCGGTCAGCGCCTTGCCCAAACACATAATATCGGGCGCGATGCCCGCCTCATTGCAGGCGAAGAGGTTGCCGGTGCGGTAGAAGCCGGTGGCGATCTCGTCGGCGATGAACAGGATATTGTGTTTTTTGGCAATACGGTGAATCTCGGCCAGAATATCGGCGCTGTGGAAGCGCATGCCGCCGGCCCCCTGCACCAGCGGTTCGATGATCAGCCCGGCGATATTGCCATGCACTCCGGCCAGCAGCGCGTCGAACTCGGCAAAGCTGTATTCGTCCGCCGGAATATCGACCACGTATTGCTTGATGACCGAGTTGCGGAATGCCTTATGCAGCGATTTCTCCGGATCGGACACCGACATGGCGCCCAGCGTGTCGCCATGATAGCCGTCCTTGAAGCAGAGGAAACGGTCCTTCTTGGGCTTGCCCTTGTTGCGCCAGTATTGCAGCGCCAGCTTGAGCGCCACCTCCACCGCCACCGATCCGGAATCGGCGAAGAATACGCGGCTGAGCCCCGCCGGGGTAATTTCAGTCAGTCGTTTTGCTAACTTCAGCGCCGGCTCATGCACCAACCCGCCGAACATCACATGCGGCATGACGCGAAGCTGCTCCTCGAGCGCCTGAACGATATGCGGGTGATTATAGCCGTGGCATACGCTCCACCACGAGGCGATGCCATCGATCAATTCGCGCCCGTCGGCGAGCCGGATGCGGCAACCCTGCGTCGCCACCACCGGCAGCGGCGGCGTTTCCGTCTTCATCTGGCAATACGGCCGCCAGATATGCGGGAGGCCATTAGTAAACCAATAAGGCGTCATACCATTTGACAATTACAAAACGTTAACTATTGATTGTATCAATTTAACCATTGGGAGATAATTCATGCAAAAGATAAGACGCATCAATGCTCGTTTTACGGATAGCGATACCGGTTTGGGTATCATCATAGCAGTTACTGGAGGCCCTGATACAGAGATACCAGAAGACCTGTTTGACGCTCGGCATATGAATCTAGGAATAAAATTACCAGCAGATGGTACGGATAAAGAGGCCTTGATTGCAAAGCTAAAGGTTTATAATCCGGCGTTTATGCAGGAGAAGGAATCCATGGTAAGGGAGAATGGTATTTATTGGACTCCTCTATATGATAATATGTTTTCCGGCTCTTACAATGAACAAGCAATCAACGAGAAATTTGATTTGCTTGCTTTGGCGGGCATTGCTTTAAGTGAAACTACCCGCAAGCGTATTCACGAGATAGCTCATGAAGGTAAAAATATGAGTGGTGATATTCCATTATACAGTTAAGCTACCTTCTGTACTGCTTTATCATGAGAGGTGGCTAGAGACTTCAGCCCCAGCTTAGCAAACAGCGCCTTGTCCTT
>JAGWLJ010000239.1 GCA_028873275.1 Pseudomonadota bacterium | reverse complement strand
TGCGGATCCACCTCGCGAAGCCGCGCCGCAAACGCCTCCTTGCCCATCGCATCATAATCTGAAATAGCCTGCGCCCGCACTTCCGGCGGAATGTCGGGCATGTCGGCGATGCCCTGCATCAGCGCCTTCAAATAAAGCCCGGTGCCGCCCACCACGATAGGCGTTACCCCACGTGACCTCGCCCAGTCGATTTCCATGCGGGCAAGCGTGAGCCACTTGCCGGCCGAGCAACCTTCGGACGCGGGCAGGATGCCGTAGAGCCGGTGCGGCGCTCGCGCTTCTTCCTCCGGTGTCGGCCGCGCCGTCAGGATCGGCAGTTCGTGATAAAGCTGCTGCGAGTCTGCGTTGATGATGACACCGCCGGATTTTTCCGCTAGCTCTAGCGCGAGGGCCGATTTGCCGCTGGCAGTCGGCCCGGCAATTATGAGGATGTTGGGTGTGGAATTTGTCGTCACGTTGATTAGTCCTGAGAAAGCGCTTACCCCGGCGCGGGCCGATGATATGGCGCGGGCGCTTGGCACGCAAGGGGTGCGGTGGATTATGGATGGGGTGGCGTGTGACTTACTTCTTAGCTCCCCCCTTGGGGGGGAGCAGACGAGACAAGCGCTTCAGCACGCAGTCGAGTCGTGGGGGGTAAATGCGCCGAATAATACCCCCCACGGCTCAGCCTTCGCCTCTGGCTTGGCTTCGCCCGCTCCCCCCCAAGGGGGGAGCTGGGATTACATCCTCCAGCCTGCCGCCCACCGTCGCAAAAAACTCCTCATCGCCGATATGGAGTCCACCATCATCACCTGCGAGTGCCTCGATGAGCTGGCGGAGCTGGTGGGTATACGGGATAAAATCGCGGCGATCACCCAGCGTGCCATGAACGGCGAACTCAACTTCGAGGAGGCGTTGCGTGAGCGCGTCGGGCTGCTGAAAGGCCTGCCGGAATCGGCGCTGCAACAGGTGATGGATGAAAAAGTGCGCCTCATGCAAGGCGCGAAGGAACTGGTTTCCACCATGAAGGCGAATGGCGCGTACTGCATGCTGGTGTCCGGCGGGTTCGATTTTTATGCCGAAAAAATCGCTTCCATGCTCGGCTTCGACGAATGGCGCGCCAACAGGCTCGAAATCAAAAACGGCACGCTCACCGGCAACGTCATCGAACCGATACTGAACAAGGACGCCAAGCTGCAGGCATTACAGGAAACCTGCGCGAAGCTCGACATCACACCGCAGGAAGCGCTCGCCGTGGGCGACGGCGCCAACGACCTGCCGATGCTGCTTGCCGCCGGCCTCGGCGTCGCCTATCACGCCAAGCCCAACGTGCGGGCAGAGGCGCGTCACCGCATCGACCATGCCGATTTACGGGCGCTGCTCTTCGCGCAGGGATATCAATAAATCAAGCGGCCTGATTGAATGCCTTCTTTGCCGCCTCACGCACTTCCTCTTCGGTCATTTCTCTGACCTGCGTGGCAAGATTCCATTTGTAGCCGAATGGATCCGTCACCGCTCCCAGACGGTCTCCCCAGAACATCTCCTTGACCGGCATGGCTTCCTTCATGCCCGCCGCGATCGCCTTCTTCTGTGCGGCATCCGCATCCTCGACATAGAGATAGAAGTTGACGTTCGAGCCTTTCTCCGGCGGCGCGACCGTGCCCATTTTCGGATTCTCGTCGGCCAGAAATACTTTCGAATCGCCGATAGTGAGGCAGGCATGGCCGATCTTGCCGTCCGGCCCGCGCATCGTTTCGCCTTCGACGGCCCCGAACGCTTGTTTATAAAGCTCGATGGCCTTCGCCGCGTCTTTAATCGTCAGATACGGCGTCACCGTATGGAACCCTTCGGGGATTTTTCCGGTCATAAGCAACCTCCTTGCAGTATCCGCATCATTGCGGATGCATTGTTCTCCCCGATGCAGCATAAATTTACACTAAGGAAGTATTTCTTTTTCGCCACCTCCGTCGGCAGGGCGACGAAGGCTTCTTCCTTGTCCTGCAGCACACGCGCCAGCGCGAATTTGCGGCCGGCTTTCTTCGCCTCATCGAGCGCCTTCTTGAAGTCGGTGATCGTATGCACAGTGGCGCCGTTGACGCTTAGGATCACGTCGCCGCTTCGCATGCCGGCATTCGCCGCCTGCGAACCCTCGGTCACGCCGAGCACGGCGAGGCCTTCCTGATTCTGGGGAAGCCCCAGCTCATCGCGCAGCGGCGCAGTGAGCGGCGCGAGGTTGAGGCCGACGATGGTCTCGCCGCCTTCCTTGCCCTTCGATTTTTTGCCGGAGGCGCTGGCGGTGGTCGAACCGTCGGCATTCTCCTTGAGCTCGCCGATCTTGACGGTGACCGTTTGGGCGTGGTTGTCGCGCCAGTAGGTGAGCGGCACCTAGGTGCCGATCTTGGTTTCGGCGACGAGGCGCGGCAGGAAATGCATCTCCTTTAAGGAGTGCCCGTTATAGGAGGTGATGACGTCGCCCGCTTTGAGCCCCGCCTTGGCCGCCGGGCTGCCGGGGGTGACATCGAGCACCAGCGCGCCCTCGGATTTCGGCAGGCCGACGCTTTCGGCCGCTTCGTCCGAAACCGCCTGGATCTTGACGCCGAGCCAGCCGCGATGCGTGCGGCCATAGGCTTTAAGCTGCGCGATCACCGGCTCGGCCACCGATGCCGGGATGGCGAACCCGATACCGATCGAGCCGCCGGAGGGCGAGAAGATGGCGGTGTTG
>JAGWLJ010000238.1 GCA_028873275.1 Pseudomonadota bacterium | reverse complement strand
TGGCCTCGGTATGGCCCAGCCCCAGCCGGTCGAAGATCGCCTCGGCCTTCTCTTTGACGCCCGGCCGCAGTCGGGCGCGCACATATTCGGTCTGATTCTCCAGCATAACGCCTCCTAATAGTTTTATTGTAGCACAACAGGACTACAAAATCTACTGGCGCTTTTTCCTGTCCCACTCGTCATAGGCCTGCACAATGCGGGCGGCCAACGCATGGCGCACAACGTCGGTCTCGTTAAAGCGCACCACCGCGATGCCCTCGATATGCTCGACCTTGCGGATGGCGTCGCCCAGGCCGGATTTGACGTCCTTGGGCAGATCGGTCTGCGACAGGTCGCCGGTCACCACCATCCGCGAGTTCTCGCCCATGCGGGTCAGGAACATCTTCATCTGGGTGGGGGTGGTGTTCTGCGCCTCGTCGAGAATGACGAAAGCATTGGAGAAGGTGCGGCCGCGCATGAAGGCCAGCGGCGCCACCTCGATCTCGCCGTTTTCCATATGGCGGGCCAGCTTTTCGCCGGGGATCATGTCATAAAGCGCGTCGTAAAGCGGACGCAGGTAGGGATCGACTTTCTCCTCGAGGTTGCCGGGCAAGAAGCCGAGCTTTTCCCCCGCCTCCACCGCCGGGCGCGAAAGGATGATCTTCTCGACGCGGCCGGAGGTGAACAGCGACACCGCCATCGCCACCGCCAGATAGGTCTTGCCGGTGCCGGCCGGCCCCAGTGCGAAAACAAGATCATTACTGTCCAGCGCCTGGATATATTTGGCCTGGTGCGGCGAATAGGGCTTCACCGTTTTTTTCATGGTCTTGACGGCCACGTCGCGCAGATCGCCGTCGTCGTCCTGCTTGCCGCCCGCCATGCGGATGGCGGCATCGACATCAGCCAGCCGGATCTCCGAGCCCGCCTTGAGATCGGCATACAGCGATTCCAGCACGGCGCGTGCCGCCTCGGTATTGGCCTTCTCCCCCGACAACGCCAACACGTTACCGCGCGAGGAGGCGGACACGCCGAATTTCTTCTCGATCCGGCTTAAATGCACGTCATTCTCGCCGAACAACGCCGGCAGCAGGCTGTTATCCTGAAATACGATGGTGGCGTCAGTCGCGCCGTTCTTGCCGTTTTTGTCTTTCATGATTACCTTTCTATGATTGCCGTCATCCTGCGGCCAATGCACTTGCATTGGAGCGCAGGATCTCCTGAGATCCCGTGCTCACGTCTTTTGTTTTCGCAAAAATCGCGCCACGGGATGACGCGGGGATTATTCCCGCAACACTACTCATATACGCCTCGGTAATGCGCACATCAACCAGCTGCCCGCGGTACTCCTCCGCCCCCATCACATGCACCGACTGCATATAGGGACTCCTGCCGACCAGCTGGCCGTCATACTTGCCGTCGCGGTCGAGCAGCACGGTCATGGTTTTGCCGATGCAGGACTCGTTGAATGCCAGCTGCTTCCGGCGAATCAATTCCTGCAGCCGCTGCAGGCGCTCATCTTTTATGGCTTCGGGAAGCTGCTCCTCGACAGCGGCGGGCGTGCCGGGGCGCGGACTGTACTTGAAGCTGTAGGCCGAGGCGTATCCCACCTGCTCGACTATCTTCAGAGTCTCCTCGAAATCCCGGTCGGTCTCGCCGGGGCAGCCGACGATGAAATCGGAGGAAAATGCCATGTCGGGGCGGACGGCGCGCAGCCGGGCGATAATATCGAGATAGAATTCCGCCGTATGCTTGCGGTTCATTTTCTTGAGCACGGCATCGGAGCCGGACTGGATGGGCAGGTGCAGATAAGGCATCAATTTGGGTTCGCTGCCATGGATGGCGATCAGGTCATCGCTCATGTCGCGGGGGTGCGAAGTGGTGTAGCGGATGCGCTCCAGCCCGTCGATTTTCGCCAGCTGCGCAATCAGCTCGGCCAGCGACCAGCTCCTGCCATCCGGCCCCTCGCCGTGGTAGGCGTTCACGTTCTGCCCGAGCAGCATGATTTCGACCGATCCACGCTCAACCAGTTTCTTAGCTTCTGATTTTATTGCATTGATAGAACGGGAATATTCCGCTCCGCGCGTATAGGGTACCACGCAGAAGCTGCAGAACTTATCGCACCCCTCCTGCACCGATAAAAAGGCGGAGGCTCCCTGTGGCGAAGCCTCCTCCGGCAGCAGGTCGAATTTCTGCACCGCCGGGAAATCGAGTTCGACCACACCGCCATTGTTGCGAATGGCGCGCGTCACCATCTCCGGCAATTGATGATAGCTCTGCGGCCCCAGCACAATATCGACAAAGGGTGCTCGCTTGATAATCTCCTCGCCCTCGGCCTGCCCGACGCAGCCGCCCACCGCGATCAGCATCTTATCGCCCTCCGCCGCTTTCTTCTCCTTTTCCTGCCGGATGCGCCCCAGCTCGGAATAGACTTTTTCCTCCGCCTTCTCGCGGATGTGGCAGGTGTTGAGGATCACCAGGTCGGCATCCTCGAAAGATTCGGAGGGCTGATAACCCAGCGGCTTCATGACGTCCTGCATACGCAGCGAGTCATAGACGTTCATCTGGCAGCCGTAGGTTTTGATGAAGAGTTTTTTGGCCATATTACTTTATTAATTTATCGTATTCGGAGTGCGATCCAATCCAGAACCACAGGAATCCCTCATCTATCCTCATTGCCAAGGCGCGATAGGCTGTGCCAATCCTGACAGTACCGTCCCGCCTTT
>JAGWLJ010000237.1 GCA_028873275.1 Pseudomonadota bacterium | reverse complement strand
ATCTGAGGGCCCGCGCCAGCACCAGGCATTCGATATCGTGGCCGATGGCGGCCAGATCCTCCGGTGTCTGGGTGTGATCGACGCGGGCGACCTCCTGCTCAATGATCGGCCCTTCGTCGAGATCGGTGGTCACGTAATGCGCCGTCGCCCCGATCAGCTTGACGCCGCGGCTGAACGCCTGATGGTAGGGCTTCGCCCCCTTGAAACTCGGCAGGAAAGAGTGATGAATATTGATGGCGCGGCCCTGCAGCTCTTTGCACATCTCTTCCGACAGAATCTGCATGTAGCGCGCCAGCACAACGACGTCGATATTGTGCTTTTCGATGAGGCCGAGCACCGCCGCTTCCTGCCTGGCCTTGGAATCATTCACCGGCAGGTAATGAAATGGAATCCCATGCCAATCGGCGGCCACCTGCTTCCAGTCCTCATGATTGGACACGATGGCCGGAATCTCGATGGCCAGCTGGCCGGTGGAATGCCGGTACAACAGGTCGTTCAGGCAATGCCCGTATTTCGACACCATGATCAGCACGCGGCTTTTGCGCTGCTTGCCGACCATCTGCCACTGCATGGCGAACCGTCCGGCCACCTTATCCTGAAACAGTTTTTTAAGCGCCTCCTCCCCGGGCCCGCCTTTCTCCACGGCGAAATCGACGCGCATGAAGAACGTTCCGGTCGATTCATCGCCAAATTGCGCCGACTCGATGATGAAGCAGAAATGCTCGGCCAGAAAACCGGTAACGGCGGCGACAATACCTCGCACATCGCGGCAGGAGAGGGTGAGGATGTAGCGATGGTCGATCATCAGGCAGCCGCCGTTGTTTTTTTTGTTTTCTTCTCCGTCACCTGCAGTTCCGGATTATACCGCAGCAGGTGACATTCGAAGCGGGCGCCCTTGCCCGGCTCGGAATGCAGCTCAACATGGCCGCCATGCAGCTCGATGAAGCTCTTGACGATGGAAAGGCCTAAGCCTGTGCCTGAGCGTTGGCCGGATTTGCTGCGGACGGCCTGCTGGTTTTTCCCCTTGTAGAATTTGCTGAACACCGCCTCCTGCTCCTCCGGGGGAATCCCCTGCCCTTCGTCCTCCACCCATAGCACGATGCTCTCCGGCTCCTCTTCGCGCGCACCCATGCGGATAGTGGCGCCCGGCTCCGAATATTTGATGGCGTTGGAAAGCAGGTTGAACAGGATCTGCTTGATACGCGTTTCGTCGCCGGTCATTTTACCGATCTTCGACGGGCATTCGAATCTGATGCTGAGGTCATGCTCCTTGGCACGCTCCTGCGTCAGCGACAGCACCGATTTCATCATGGCATAGATATCGAACCTGCCGGCCTCAAGGCGCATATACCCCGCCTCGACGCTGGCCAGATCGAGAATGTCGTTGATCAGCTGCATCAGGTGCTGCGACGACTGGTGGATTCCCTCGACATATTCCTTCTGCTTGTCGGACAGCGAGCCGAAATACTCCTGCCGCAGCATTTCCGAGAAGCCACTGATGGAGGTCAGCGGGGAGCGCAACTCATACGACACGTTGGCCAGGAATTCGGTCTTGAGCCGGTCAGCCTCCTGCAACGCTTCGTTGCGCTCGCGCAGGGAGCGCTCAACCAGCGAGGACGCCGTCACGTCGAGCACGGTGACCAGCGTCGCCCCGTCGGGCAGCGGCACCTTGCGCCAGTCGATGATCTTGCCGTCGGCGCGCTCGATATGTTGAGACATGAACTGCCGCGCCTGAATTCCCTCAATGCGCTGCTGCCGGAAGGTTTCCCAGTCGTCATAAATAAACAGCGACTTGCATTTGTCCATGATATCGCGCAGGTGCGGCTCCGAGCGCGCCATCTCGGCATCGAGCGCCCACATGCTCAGATACCCGGGGTTGCTCAGTTTGAGCCGGCCGTCCTCCCCGAACACCGCCACGCCTTCATGAAGGTTGTCCAGCGTTTCGCGCTGCACGGCGATCAGCGTGTTGTACGAGCGCTCCAGCGCCAGCCGGTCGGTAACATCCTCATAGGCGAACAGGATGCCGCCCAGCGCGTGCGGAATGGCGATGACGCGCAGCGTCTTGCCATCCGGCAGGTAGAAGAACTCCTCATGCGGCCCGATCAGCCCGGTGAACAGCCTGAGCTGCTGCTGCTTGAACAGCTGGAAATTGGCCTGCTCCGGCAGCTTGCGCTTCTCGCGCAGGTTCTCGAGGATTTCGCCGTAGGTCGGCTGGGTGTCGAGCCACAGCTCATCGAATTTCCACAACGCCACGAAGGCGTAATTGAAGGATTTGAGCCGCATGTCCGGCCCGTAGATGGCCATGGCGGAGGCGGTGCTTTCCAGCAGATCGTCCTGCGCCGAGATATGGCGGGCGAGGTCTTCCTTGAGCACATCCAGCTCGGAGAGATCGAAGGCGAAGCCGACGGTGATGTTCTCCTCCGGCACCGGCAGCTCCATGATCTGGTACAGCCGCCGCTCGCCGCCGATGACGAGATAGCGCCGGTCGGTGGCCGGCTGGCCGCTTGCCTGCGCCTGCGCGGCCATGGCGCGGGTCTTTTTGTCCAGCTCCGGCGTTCCCGCGGCATCCGCCGTCGCCTCTTCCACCGCCTCGCCATAGGAAAGATTGTAGAAGCGTACGTTGAAGTCGGCGTCGCGCTGCCAGATGGGACAGGGCGCCATGTTGAGGATGGTAGAGTAATGCTTGAGGTCTGCCTTGAGATT
>JAGWLJ010000236.1 GCA_028873275.1 Pseudomonadota bacterium | reverse complement strand
GCATAAATGCGCGACGGCGCATCACGAAACAGCATTCCATGCAACGCTTCGCCCATGCCGTGCAGCCGCTGGAATTCGTACGTCCCTTTTTTCCAGCCGCTTTTTTCTGCCATCGCCAGAACGTCGGCGGCGGTGCGGGCGTTGTGCGTGGCGAACTGCGGATAGAATGCATCGCGGGCGTCAAGCAGCTTTCCGGCGCAGGCAAGGTAGGAAACATCGGTATATTCCTTGCGCGTGAAGACCGGATAAGAGGGCAGTCCCGCCGTTTGCGCCCATTTGATTTCCGAATCCCAGTACGCGCCCTTGACCAGCCGCACGGGGATAATGCGCTTATGTTTCTTGGCCAGCCCCGCCAGCCAATCGATGAGATAGGTCGCACGTTTCTGGTACGCCTGCACAACGAAGCCGATACCGCTGAAGCCGCTAAACTGCTTTTCTTCCAGCAGCGCTTCGAACAGTAGCATTTCGATATCGAGCCTTGATGCTTCCTCGGCGTCGATGGCGACCGTGATGCCGGCCTGTATGCAAAGGGCAACAATCTCCTTGAGCCGCGGCAGGAGTTCGTTCATCACGCGCCCCTGCTGCGTCAATTGATAGCGCGGATGCAGCGCCGACAGTTTAACCGAAATCCCCGGCGCTTCAAAAAGCGGCGCTTTCTTTGGCACTGTTTTAGCAATCCGCGCAATGCCGTCGCGGTAGGCTTCCATATAGGCTTTGGCCTCGGCATCGCTGCGCGCGCCCTCGCCCAGTATGTCGAAGGAAAAGCGGTAGCCCTGTTCCATATAAGGTTCGGCATGGCGCAAGGCCCCTTCCATCGTCTCGGCCAGCACGAACTGGCGGCCGATGAGCTGCATGGCTTTTTTCAACGCCTCGCGGACGACCGGCTCGCCGAGCCGTGCCGCCATACTACGCAACGTTTTCAGCATGCCGCGCTGCGCCTCCTCGCCGGCATCGATCACCTCGCCGGCCAGCAAGAGCCCCCAGCCCGACAGATGCACCAGCCACGAATCGCCGGCATAATGGCTCCAGTCCCGTCCCTCGAGCGTGTCGCGGATCAGCGCGTCGGCGGTGGCGGTGTCGGGGATCCGAAGCAGCGCCTCGGCCAGGCACATCAGCGCCACGCCTTCGCCGGTACCCAGGCCATACGCATGCAGGAACGCTTCGACGCCGTGGCCGATGCCGCGCTCACGGATGGCCTGCGTCCAGGCCGTGGCGCGCTTCATGATCGGCACTTCCAATGAAGACAGTTTCTCCACCTGCACCAGCAAGGCCTGTACGGCCTCGGCTTCGTCCATGAAGGCGCGCGCGCTGATGCTTTCAATCGTCATGTCTGCCATAAGCGGATGCTATAGCAGGCGAGAAGGATTTTACAAGGTAGGGGTGAGGGGAATGCCGGTGGGGCTGGTGCGGTGCTGCCAGCCGGTCAGCGGGCCGCGCGAAGCGACCGAGGCCAGCTTTTGATGCAGCATGGCGGAAACTTCATCGGCCGTCATATGCGATTCTTTCTGCAGGGCGATAAAGGTTGCCACCCGCTGCAGCAGTTTTTCCTGTATGTCTGGCGGCTGCGCGGCAATGACATGGGCGGAGGTCTCCGCCAACTGCTCCAGGGCCTCTATGTTGGCAGCGTTGCCGGCATTGTTTTTCTTGCTCAGCGCCAGCATGACATTGCCGAAGGCATAAGTAGAGACCGTAATCCACTTGAGCGAATTGAGGGGATTATTCTTCTTATTCTGGTAGGTGGAAATGGCCAGCATCACATCGTTCAATCCGTAGGCGATGGCGGGCCAGCGCAGCGGCTTTTCCTGAATCCATGCTTTGGCTTTCTCTGCAGCACCCTGCGGCGGGTGGTCCGGATCGGGCTTTTTTTCCTTGATCAGCAGGCCGCCCAGCGCACCGGCGATAACAAGCGCGCCTGCCCCTGCCAGGGCATAATCCCTTTTTTGCCCCGTCTTAGGCTGCAGGCCGGAGCGGATGAGCAGAAGGCTGCCGATCGTATAGGCGGTATTGAGAATCTGCGAGGGATAGGTATACATGAAGGATTCGATGTGATCCAGCACACCCCCTTTGCGTCGCAGCGACTCCGTATCGGGAGTCTCAGGAATCTCCACGCCTTCCCGGCGCAGATAATTGCCCAGCCGGTCGCTTAGGAGCTGGAACTGCTTTTCGGCTTTCGGATGGCCATACATGGTGGCGACGACGCCGCCTGCCAGCCACCACGCGCCGCCCCATTCGCCGGCCGCGGCAAGCGCGACATCGCCGATAATATAGCTGAGACCCGCCCAGTTGAGGCTGTGTTCTTTCAGCTTGCTGGCTTTCGGTGGATTGTCGCTGGTGGCGGAGTCGTCCATAATGCTCACACTTTTTCATATTCCACTATACACCGCGATTGTTACAGTTTAATGTCGGCCTCTGTCGTAATAAAAACAAATGGTTAACAGGAATGCTTCAAGAAGGATTCGCGGCATTTGTGCATGGGCTGGCGGCCGTGCTGTTTTTCGATATCGGCGGATTTCCGTTCATCGTGCTTTGGCTGATCGTTGCCGCATTCTTCTTCACCTTTTACCTGCGCGGCGTGAATTTCCGGCTGTTTGGCCATGCGCTGCAGATCGTCAGCGGGCGTTATGACCGGCAGGGCGATGCCGGCGAGGTCAGCCATCTGCAGGCGCTGCTGTCGGCTTTGTCGGCGACGGTGGGGCTGGGGTCGA
>JAGWLJ010000013.1 GCA_028873275.1 Pseudomonadota bacterium | reverse complement strand
GAAGGTCGACCTGCTGCGCATCATCCGCGCCGAGAAGCAGCATTTCGAATGGGCATGCAAGCAGAAGAACGTCAGCATCCGGCTCAAGCTCAACGACAACCTGCCGGCCACCAAGGGCGACGACGAGGAGCTGGCGCAGGTAGTGCGTAACCTGATCGGCAACGCCGTCAAATACACTAATCCCGACACCGAGGTGACGCTGACGGCGCGGCTGACCACCACGCTGCCCGACGATCCCGTTTTCCGCAATCTGACCCGCGCCATCTGTTTCTCGGTGCAGGATCGCGGCGAGGGCATCGCCCGCGAGCATATCCCCCGGCTGACCGAGCGCTTCTACCGCGTCGATACGGCGCGCACGCGCAAGGTCGGCGGCACCGGGCTGGGCCTAGCCATTGTCAAGCACGTGCTGAACCGCCACCACGGCGTGCTGACCATCGACAGCGAGCTGGGGCAGGGCAGCACCTTCTCGGTGTACCTGCCGGTGTATGACGACGTCATGCCGCAGGCGGAGCGGAAGGAAGCGCTGGCGTAATAAGGTTCAGCGCACCAGGTCCTTGCCGATCTGCAACGCGGGCGCGTTGCTGCCGGCGTTGAGATGGCGATACACCTGCAGGTTCTCCAGTACGCGCTGAACATAATTGCGCGTTTCGCTGAAGGGAATTTTTTCAATCCAGTCGATGGCGTTTTCCACGTTGTTGCCCGGCGTGCCGAACTGCTGTGTCCAGTCGCGCACATTGCCCGGCCCGGCGTTATAAGCGGCGATGGCCATGACATAAGAACCGTCATAGCTGTTGATCAGCCGCGCCAGGTAAATGCCGCCCAGCCCGATATTGTATTGCGGGTCGAACAGGCGGTCCTTCGCAAAACTCAGATGGTGTTTCCGGGCGATTTCCTTGCCGGTGGCGGGCATCAGCTGCATCATGCCCAGCGCGCCGGAGGGGCTTCTGGCATGCGCGTCGAATTCGCTTTCCTGCCGCGTCACGGCCAGCGCCAACGGACGCTCGACCGCCAGGTCGGTCGGCGTTTTGGGAAGCGGATAACCGGCATCGACCAGTACGACGTTGCGCTGCAGCGCCTTCTTGGCGCCGTGCACGCCCAGATGCGTCAGCCCCAGCTTTTTGCCAAGCCCGGCGGCCAGCGCCGCCTCCGCCTCGTCATCGGCGTCGGCGATCATATGGCCGATCAGCCGCTGCGCCAGTTCCGGCTCTCCCAGCTCGACGCATAAGGCGGCGGCGCGGGCCAGCTCGCTGTCCTCGAAGGAACGCCTGGCTTCCTCGCTGATCGAAGGCGGGGAGGGCAGATGCAGCGGCGCCTCGCCGGCATGGCGCAGCGCGGCCAGCTGGCCGTAAAAGGTGGTCGAATAAGCGCCGGCGGTTTCATACCAGTGCTCCGCGGCTTCTTTATCGCCCGCTTTTTCGGCGGCGCGCCCGGCCCAGTAGGCGGCCCGCGATTTGCTGGCCGGGAAATGCACCGTATCGTACATGCGCTGGAAAATCTCCAGCCCGTCTTTCGGCCGGTTCATGAATTCGCTGTGCAGCCAGCCGTCAAGCCAGACGGCGTCGGCCAGCTCGCTGCCGTCGATCTGCGCGTGATGGGCCAGCAGCTTTTCAGCCAGCGTATATTTTCTTTCACCGATCGCCTTGCGCACCTGCAGCTCGCGCTGCCGCCACCATTTTTCCGGGTAGGGCACCTGCGCCGGGGCGGCCAGCAGCATGTCGCGCACGCCGCTGTCGTCGTCGCGCCGCGCGCGGTAGGCCATGCGGTCGTAAATCAGCCCCGGGTCGTTTTTAAGCGACGAAGGCACCTCCGCCACCGCGATCACGGCCAGCCGCTTGTCCTGGATCAGCGCCATGCGCGCCTTGCAGAGCTTCTGGTAATCGGCAGGCAGGCGGCCGAGCACGCGCTTGACGGCGGTCAGCTTTTCCTCCCACAGCAGGCGGTCGATGCGCGCAATGTCATCTTCCCGCCGCAGCAGCGAGCCATGGGCGTCGAGAATATGCTTCTCCTGCGTTTCATCGAAGTCGCCGTTCCGCCAGGCATCGCGGATCAGCCCGGCGATCTTCTCCTGCGATCCTTTTTCTTGCCGCTGGTCAGCTTCGGCCAGCGCCAGCTTGCCTGCCCCGGTGATAGGTTCGTTATCGCCAAACCAGGCGATGAGGTCATTATCGGCGACATGGCTGTCGCGGATGGCAAGCTCGGCGCGGATGCGCAGCTTTTTCTGGTCGGGCCAGTCGGGATTGTCGTCGATGAAGCGGGTGATTTCCTCGAAGCCGGCCTGCGAATCGGGATCGAGCAGGTATTGCCACTGCACCAGCTTTGCCAGCGTGGCGTTGCCGCTCTGTTTCGCATGCAGGGCGGCGTTATTCCAGTCCTGGCGGTGCATGAACAACATGGCGCTCCGGCCATGCTCAAGGCCGCTTCCGCTCAGCGCCAGCGCCGGAAGCGGCCAGAGTAAAAAAGAGAGAATGAGGAGTATTCGCGACACCACTTGTTCCTTCGGCGATAGAAGGTTATCTTTGGGGAGATAATCTTCACGAAGTCAAGCGATGTTCACACCCGATATCATCAGCCTGCGCCAGTTCTATGCCACGCCGCTCGGCATGGGTGCGCGCGAGCTGATCGCCGCCGCGCTGGCTGAGTTGTGGCCGCAGGCGAAGGACGATGTGGCGCTGGGCATCGGCTATCCCGTAATCTATCTCGAGCCATACCTGGAACAGGCATCGCCGGTGATGGTGTGCATGCCGGCGCATCAGGGAGCGGCCTGCTGGCCGTCCGCGCGTCCCAACCTGGTGTTCCTCGGCCATGAATCGGAACTGCCGCTGCCGGAGAACAGCGTCAACCGCATCCTGCTGGTGCACAGCGTCGAGCACAGCGAGCAGCTGTCGGGCATGATGGAGGAAATCTGGCGCGTGCTGACGCCGGGCGGGCGCGTGCTGGCCATCGTGCCCAACCGCATGGGTTTCTGGGCGCGCTCCTCGCGCAGCCCTTTCGGCTACGGCAGGCCGTTCTCGATGGCGCAGCTGCGCGATCTCATGACGCATCACCGCTTCACGCTCACGCGCTGCACCTCGGCGCTGCTGGTGCCGCCGACGCGCCTCCGCCTGCTGTGGCGTTTCGCCCGCCAGATCGAGGAAATCGGCCGCTGGCTGTGGCCGTTCCTCGGCGGCGTGCTGCTGGTGGAGGCGGAGAAGCAGCTTTACGCTTCGATTAAGCAGCCGGTCATGCGCAAAGGCTACCGCCTTCCCCTCCCAGCGGCCACGCCGGCTATGGGGATGAAGAAGAGCCGCTCTGTGTAATGGCTTCGATAACAATCTTGGGCGTCAGCAGCTGCGGCAATACTACGGGCTCGCCCTGCGCCGGGTAGAATACGTAGAGCGGCACGCCCTTATAGCCGAAACTGCTCAGGAGCTCGGTAATCTCGGCGTTCTGGCGCGTCCAGTCGGCGATCATCAATGTCACGCCGCGTTCCTTGAACGCGTCCATCACGCGGTCGGTGCGGATGGCGACGCGGGCATTGACCTGGCAGGTGATGCACCAGGCGGCGGTAGCGTCGATAAAGACCGGCTTGCCGGCGGCGCGCAGTTCGGCCAGCTTTTCTTTGGAAAATTCGGCCGTCTCCACGCCCATTTTCTGCGTTTTTTCCATGGCGGGCATGGCCGGGTCTATCTCCATGCGGCTCAAGGCGGGCAGCGACAGCCCAAGGATCAGCGCATAGGCCACCAGTGCCGCGGCCCGGTAAACCCCCGCCCTGAACAGCGGCTTCATCCGGATGATAAGAAGGATAGCAAGCAGCGCGCTGAGCGCCACCACCATGCCGCCCGGCCCGGTCTGCAATGTCAGCACCCAGAGCAGCCAGATCACCGAGGCATACATGGGAAAAGCCAGCAATTCCTTGAAGGTTTCCATCCATGCGCCCGGTCTGGGCAGGAAGCGGCGCAGCGCCGGGAACAGGCTGATCAGCAGGAAGGGCAGGGCCAAGCCGAAGCCGAGCGCTTCGAAGATCAGCAGCGCTTCCGCCGGCGGCAAAGTCAGCGCCGTGCCGACGGCCGAAGCCATAAAAGGCGCGGTGCAGGGCGTGGCGACCGCCGTGGCCAACACGCCGGTGAAGAAGCTGCCTTTGGTCGAGGATTCATCGGCGATCGGCGTATTGCCCATCAGCACCGGCAAATGGAACAGGCCGGAAAGGCTGAGGCCGACGAGAAAGAGCAGGTAGGTCAGAAAGCCGACGAAAGCGGGCGACTGCATCTGGTATCCCCAGCCGATCACCTCTCCCGCCTGCCGCAGCCCGATCAGCACGCCGGCAATGAGAGCGAAAGAAAGCAATATGCCCAGCGTATAGGCCGCGCCCTGCTTCACTACCGCCGGATGGTCATGTCCGGCTTTTTTGACCAGCGCCAGCGCCTTGAGCGACAGCACGGGCAGCACGCAGGGCATCAGGTTCAGGATCAGTCCGCCCAGCATGGCAAACAGCAGCAGAACGGGCAGGGAGGAGTTTGTCGGCACGGTTACGGGCGGAGCTTTTCCGAGCGTCATGGTGATATCATAATATTTCTTTTTGCCCTGCGCGGAGCTGACAGTCAGAAGCCCGCTTATTGGAGCGGAGGAAGGGTTCAGGGTTTCAAGCGCGAGCTGCGCCTGGCCACTACCGGCGGTCAGCTTTTGCGCGGCGGCATAGGAAAAAATATTTTCCTGCCGCGGAAAAAAGCTGGCGGAAGCGATATCCTGCACTCCCAGCGTTCCATACGGCAGCGACAGGGTTACGGTTTTTCCCTGTGCCGCATATCCCAGGCGCAGCGGTTGCAGGCGGTGTTTCTCATGCTCGGCGAAAAGCGGCGCATGTTCGGACGGCGTTGCGGTCTGCGCCACCGGCAGCTGTACTTCCAGTTCCGCCGATTCCGGAATGCAGATATCCTTGCAGGCCAGCCAGTCGGCTTTGACTCTTACGGGATAATTGCCCGCCGCCGACGCCGGAACGCTAATCGTCACCGGCAGCAGCACGGCATGCGGATAGGCGAACGTCACCAGCGGCCCTTCGGCCAGCCGCTCCGGCACGGGCCAGTCGATGGCCCCGGCGGAGAATCCCGGAGGCAGCCCCCATTCCAGATGCGTGGCCATTCCCGCATCGCCGGGATTTTCCCAGTAGGTATGCCAGCCTTCCTTAGGCTCCAGCAGCACGGCTGCATTCAGCTTCTGGCCGGGAACGATGGCACTGGTCTCCGTGACCAGCGTCGCCCTGACAATCTCCTGCTGCGATGTATCAGCGGCATGCGCCGCAAACACCGTCATTCCCGCGAAAACGGGAAGCAAAAATCCCAACAGAGAAAGCAGAATGCGCATCAGTGCTTAATTTTCTCCGCATTCTTGCGGTCGAGGTCGACGCCTTCGGTCTCGATCATCAGCTTCACCTCATCGCCGACCATGGGGATGGCGTAATCCATGCCGAAATCTGAGCGCTTGAGCATGCCGGTGGCTGAGAATCCGGCGGCGAATTCGTTGGTGATGGGGCGGTAATCGGCTTTATTGAGATGCACGTGCAGCGTAAGCGGCCGGGTGACGCCGAGCATGGTCAGGTTGCCGGTGATGTCGCCGTCTCGTTCGCCAGTGACGGTGATTTTCGTGCTGACGAAATGGATATCGGGAAATTGCTTGCTGTTGAAGAAATGCTCGTTCTGCAATACTTCGTCGAGCGCTTCGCTGCTGGTGTGCACGCCTTTGGGCTTGATGGTGATATCGACCGAGCTTTCCTCCGGTTCCGCGGGATCGAAGCGGAAATGCCCGTCATATTCGTTAAATTTTCCGATCATCTGCGAAAACCCCAGATGGGCGATGAAAAACAAGATCGTCGTGTGCGACTTATCGATTTCATACTGGTCGGCGGCCAGGGCCGGCGTGGCCCAGCACAGGGCGATAAGCAGGGCAAGGATTCTCATATCAGCCTCCGTTTGAAAGTTTCCGGGTAAACCCGATATATTCCTCGACCAGTGCCTCAAAACGCTGGCGCTGCCTGGCGTCCGCTAGCGCATCGGCATCGGTGAACGCCTTTTCACTATACCCCAGCGGGAAGACTTTGGGAAATACGAAGATCTGCATCGCTTCCAGCGGCGTCTTAAGATGCGTAAGGCCCACGATGCCGCCGCGGCTTCCCGGCGTGGCGCTCATCAGCAGCGCCGTTTTGCCGGCCAGCGGGTTGGGCTTCATGCGCGAGGTCCAGTCAAGGATATTCTTGAGCGTTCCGGGGTACGACCAGTTATATTCCGGCGAGGAAATAACGATGCCCTGCGCTCCGGCCGCCCGTTCGCCGAAGATGCGGGCGGACGCGGGCACGCCGCTCTTTCCATAAATATCATCATTGTAAAGCGGCAGGTCGAACTCGCGGTATTCCGCAAAATCGACCGCCAGATTGCTGGCCTGCAGCTGCCTGGCGGCGAGCTTCGCCAGCTTGCGGTTGACCGATTCCGGGCGGTGCGAGGCAGCGAAGATAAGGAATCTCATGCGCCCTCTTTCAGGGATTTCAAAAACTCAGCAAACGCACGTGCGCGGTGGCTGATGCGGTTTTTCTCCATCGGGTCCATTTCACCAAAGGTGATATCGTAGCCATGGGGAATAAAAATCGGGTCATAGCCGAAACCTTTATTCCCGCGCGGCGGAAAGGTCAGCCTTCCGTCGATGCGGCCCTCGAACACCTGCGTATCTTTTCCGGGCACGCTCAGCGCCAGCGTGCAGATGAAATAAGCGTCAGGCGATTTTGCGCCCAGCTCTGTGCGGATACGCTTGAAGGCCACGGAAAAATCTTTTCCCGGCCCGGCCCAGCGCGCCGAATATATCCCAGGTGCGCCGCCGATGGCGGGAACGACCAGGCCGGAATCGTCGGCCAGGGAAATCAACCCGCTGGCCTGTGCGGCATGTTCCGATTTGAGAGAGGCGTTTTCGGCGAAGCTGCTGCCGGTTTCCTCCGGCTCGGCCACTTCCGCTTCGGTGGCGGAAATGGCGCGAATGGAGAGTGGCGCCAGCATCTCGCCGATTTCCTCCACCTTGCCGGCATTATGGCTGGCGATGACCAGCGTCTGCCCGGCCAGCCTCATGCGCCGATGGCTTTCTTTTGCGCGGCGGCCAGCTTGCGGATGCCTTTGCGGGCGAGCTTCAGCAGCGAGCGAAATTCGCTTTCGGCCACCGGAGATTCCTCGGCGGTGCATTGGATTTCGATGATGCGGCCGTCCTCGGTCAGCACGAAATTGGCGTCCATGGCGGCGCTGCTGTCCTCGTCGTAATCGAGGTCGAGCACGGGCGTGCCCTTGAAGATGCCGCAGGATACCGCCGCCACATGGCCGGTGATGGGCGATACGCGCAGCGTGCCGTTTTTAAGCATCGACTGGATGGCAAGGCTCAGCGCCACATAGCTGCCGGTGATGGCGGCGGTACGCGTGCCGCCGTCGGCCTCCAGCACGTCGCAGTCGATGACGATCTGCCGCTCGCCCAGCAGCCGGAGATCGACCACTGAGCGCAGCGAGCGCCCGATCAGCCGCTGGATTTCCTGCGTGCGGCCGGATTGCTT
Source organism: Pseudomonadota bacterium (assembly GCA_028873275.1). Classification (GTDB taxonomy): domain Bacteria; phylum Pseudomonadota; class Alphaproteobacteria; order Rickettsiales; family SXRF01; genus JABDCD01. The sequence goes on along the minus strand of JAGWLJ010000013.1, from coordinate 5,376 downwards.
TCCCTTGGCGGCTTCACGCGGCACGCGGCTGCCCGTGGCGCGCGGCAGCATACCGTATTCGGCGGTGACCCAGCCTTTTCCGGTGTTACGCAGGAAGGGTGGAACGCCCGTTTCCACGGTTGCCGTGCACATTACCTTGGTGAAGCCGCATTCGATGAGGCAGGAGCCTTCAGCATGGCGGCTGACGGCGGGTGTCAGCTTCAGCCTGCGAAGTTCGTCTGGTTTTCGTCCGGATGGGCGCATGGATTCTCCTGATGGTTTTTTCTACCTTCTTCCAACAGCCTTTGTGAAGCGGTTTCTATGTCGGCCTGCAGGCGCTGCATGAATTCCCGCTTGTCGAGCCCCGGGGCGATGGGCGGCAGGAACTCGATGACGATGGTGCCGGGGCGCTTGAAGAAAGCATTCTTGCCCCAGAACAGGCCGGAGTTGAGCGCTATCGGGATTACCGGCACGTTCATCTGGCTGTAGAGGGCCAGTATGCCGGGATGATAGGCGGGCGGCGCGCCCGGCGCCTTGCGCGTGCCCTCGGGAAAAATGACGATGGGGCGCTGATCGGCCAGCGCTTCCTTTGCCTGCCTCAGCATATGTTTGATGCTGCTGCCGCCGGCGCTGCGGTCGATGGCGATCATTTTCATGCGCCACAGATACCATCCCCAGAAAGGGAGGCGCAGCAACTCACGCTTGAGGATATAGGCGGGGCGCTGGAACAGCGTCAGGAAAATGATAGTTTCCCATGCCGATTGATGCTTGCAGGCGTAGATGAACGGCCCGTCAGCCAGGTACTCCCGTCCGCGCAGCTCATGCCGGATGCCGAGAATGACGCGCGCCAGCCACAGGCTGCTCCGTGCCCACGGCGCTCCGGCATGCTGCGCCGCCCTGGCCGAGAGGATGAACAGCGGCGCGAACATCATGGAGGAGAGCAGCGCCCAGGCGAAGAAGCACAGGTTGAACAGCAGCGAGCGTAGGAAAATCATCATCGCCGCGTCGCGAAGAGCAGCCAGTGGCGCAGCTTCGCCGCCAGGAATTTATGATACTCGGAAAGCAGCAGGATGCGGCTTTCCGTATGCGACCACCAGTCGGTCAGGGTAAAATTATCCGGGAACACCGGCGCCGGAATGATAGCGACGCCGTCCGTTACCTCCCCGAATTCCTCCAGGCTGCGCGGCATGTGGTAATTGGCGGTGACCAGCAGGATGCTGCGGTAATCGTGCTTCTTAAGCCAGCGTGCCGTTTCCGTGGCGTTGCCGATGGTGTTGACGGCGCGGTGGCCGAGCGCGATGTCCTGCGTCCGCCCCGCCAGTGTCTGGCTGATGCCGGGCGGCGCGGTCTTAAGCAGCGCCTGCGTGCTGATGTCCTCGCCGACGCCGCTGACGAACAGCTTTTTTCCCTTGCCGTCGGCCAGCAGCGTCAGTCCGTATTCCAGCCGCAGGCTGCCGCCGGTGAGGACGACGATGGCGTCGGCCTGCTGCTCGGCTGCCATGGGCTGCGTCGGAATCTGCGCCACGAACCAGGCCAGTCCGCCCAGCCACAGGCACAGGCAAAGAATAAAGCAGAGGAAAATTTTATTGATCGTTCCGTTCACAGCATCTGCCGCAGCTGTTTATGCACCGACACCAGCGAGGTGAGCCACGCCACTGCGCCGCACAACAGCGGCATCACCACGATCAGCGACAGGTGGCGCAGGTTGACGCTGAGCGCCGGCAGCAGCGAGGAGAGGAGCAACGCCATATAATTATGTGCCGCCCAGTACAGCAGCACGGCGAGCAGGCAGCCGGGGCCGGCGCCGCGCAGCGTCAGCAGGAATGCTTCGCGCTGGAACTGGCCGGCGATGTAGCCGTCCTCGGCGCCGATGGCATGCAGCAGCTGAACGGTTTTGGCATGCAGCTTGAGCGCCGCGCGCGAGGTAAAGGCGATCATCAGCACCAGCCCGCCGAGGATGAAGGCGGAAAGCATGAGCAGCATCAGCTGGGCGGCGGCGGAGAAGCTGGAGAAGCTGGCGATCCAGCGTTCATGCGCGTCGATCTCCGTGCCCGGCGCGATGGCGGAGAGGCTTTGCTGGAGCGCGTTGTAATCGACGGCGGCGCCCCTAGTCAGCGTGACGTCGAATACTACAGGCAGCGGCAGGTTTTCGAGCGACGCGCCGCCGCCCATCCAGGGCTTGAGCATTTCCCGTAGTTTGCCATCGCTGACCTGCGCGATGGCGGCGACGCCGGGAAGTTTTTGCAGCGCGTCATGGACGCGAGTGATCTTGTCCGGCGAGGCGTCGCCCGTATCGGGAATGTTGACGGTGAAGCTGGAAGAATAGGTTTCATGGCGGTCGACGATCCAGCCGCCCATGGTGAGCCCGAGGCAGAGCAGAAGCGTTGCCAGGAACGCCATGATGCCGACCACCCACGGCAGGAAAGCATGGGCGTCGTCGGCGGCGAAGGGAATGTCGGAGCGTTTCATGCGCCGACAGTAATAAGATTACGCCGTCTCATCAACTTTTTTCGGGGCGTCGGCCTGTTTGGAGACCGCGACCATGGCAGGGCGCAGCAGCCGGCCGTTGAGCGTATAGCCGGCCTGCATGACCTGAATCACCGTGCCCGGCGGCACGTCGCCGCGTTCGATCTGCGCCACGGCCTGGTGGAAATTATGATCGAATTTCTGGTTGATGGGATCGAGCCGCTCGATGCCGTGCCGATTGAAGATCGCAAGCAGTTCCTGCAGTGTAAGATCGACGCCTTCGCCCAGTGTTTTAAGCAGCTCGTTGCCGGCGCGCGCATCGGCGGGAATGCTTTCGGAGGCGCGCTTGAGGTTTTCCAGCACGCTCACCATGTCGCGCGCGAAGTTAGTGACGGCGTATTTGGCCGTTTCCTCCTGTTCGCGCTGGCCGCGCTTGCGGACGTTCTCCGTTTCGGCGACGGCGCGCATCCACTGGTCACGCATCCGGGCGCTCTCTTCGGTCAGCCGGTCGATTTCTTCCTGCAATTGATTTTCCTTCGACGCCTCGGCGGGAAGCGGGATGTCCGCATCCACGGGATCGATTGGATTTTCAGCGGATTCCGTTGATTTTTTCATGTCGTGCTCCTCGTTTCTCGCGGTCGCAGTAATGATGGGGCGGCGGCGCGTTTTTTCAATAGACAGATTTATCTTGCAAAAAAATCCCTATCTTATTAATAGCTCGGTCAGGCGGTTGCAACTTACAGGGACGCATACAAGCATGGTAAGCCATTCAATGTCAAAAGTGAATTTGGGAGCCAAGCGCAGCTGCCCGCGCTGCAGCGCGCATTTTTACGATCTGGGCAAAAATCCTGCCACCTGTCCCAAATGCGGCCACGCGCACGATACCACCGCTCCGGTCAAAACCCGTCGCCGCGGAAAAGCGGCCGCGCCCGCCAAGCCACAGGCCGAGATCAAAGCGAAGCCCAAGAAGCCGGTTAAGGCCATCGAGGATATCGATCTCGACGCCTTCGAGGACGTCGAAACGCTAGACACCGATAAGCCTTTAGAAGAACTGGAAGAAATAGAGGATATTGACGCGCTTGAGGAGATCGAGGTAGAGGAACCGGCCGGCGGCGAGGAAGCCGAAGCCGAGATTATCGCGCCGGAAGCGGCCGATGATACGCTGATCGATGAAATCGAGAGCGAGGACGGCGAATCGGAAGAGGAAGAAGACGCCTCCAAGCGCGCCAAGACAAAAAAAGCCAAGCCGGCGGCAAAACCGGCGAAGAAGGGCAAGAAATAATCACGTATCGCTGCGTTTCGCGTCGTTTCTCATCGATTCGGACGCGTTCGGATGCGTTTCGCAGCGTTTCGGATGCGTTTCGAAACGGTTCAGAAGCGTTTTCGCTGCGTAAAGGATCGTTACGCGACGTATTTTCCTTATATATCAATCCCGCCTTTTAAAATAACCGCTCGGGCGGTGTGACATTGTGTGACTTTTCACGTTTTCGCCGCAAGGGTAATTCCGCATCCATGCTAAGTGCAAAGGCGTTGGCAGGGAAGGGGTAATGCACATCTCGCGAGAATGATGAGGAAATCCTCAGGCGATTCTCCTCAAGATATAAATGCCCGCCTTAATACCTGACTACAGCAGTGTACTAATATGCTACATATTAAGCAGATTGTTGCAGTTCGATCACTATCGACAATCTTCTCGCCTTATCAGTTGCAAAAATCTGGACTTCGTCGCAGGAAGAATATTTTTTATGAGAAATTTATTACGGATGAATGTTCATTTCGCCAACAAGGGAGATTATCATGGGGTATCGTGCGGGTGATTGGAGCGTTTCAGTGCGCAATCATGTCATTACGCTGCTCGCAGGCGTCATTATCCATGCATTATCGATGCATCAGGCGCACGCTCTCCCCACCTTCGCCATCCAGACCGATCAGCCCTGCTCCGCCTGCCATGTAGGTGCTTTCGGCCCGCAGCTAAAGCCGTTCGGGCGCGACTTCAAGCTCTATGGTTATACGGCCGTTGATGACGAAAAGAAATCGCACGGTGTGCCGCTTGCCCTATATATAAGGAATTCGTTCACGCATACGACGCAGAACCAGACGCCGGCTCCCTATGACCGGTTCTATGGCTCCAGCAGCAATAACAACTTCGCGCTGGACGAAGCCTCCTTCTGGTATGCCGGCCGCGTCAACTCCACTACCGGCGCTTATATCGAAGGCTCTTATGACGGCGTCACCGGCCAGCTGCATCTTGATAACGGCGATGTCCGCCATATTCACGAAGGCAGGGTATTCGGCACCGATTATATCGCCGGCATCACAGTGAACGATTCTCCGACGGTGCAGGATCTATGGAATTCCACGCCGGTCTGGGGCTTCCCCTTCGATTCCTCCAAGGTGGCCGCCAGCCCCGCTGCCTCCACGCTGCTGGACGGCGCGTTGTCTCAGACCACTCTCGGCGCCGGCGCCTATGTGATGTGGAACGACTGGGTGTATGCCGAGCTCGACGCCTATAAAGGCCTGAGCTACCACGGGCTGGCCATGACCGGCCAGACGCCGACCAGCGGCGCCAACCAGTACCAGGGGCTCATCCCTTACTGGCGACTGGCCGTGCAGCATGAGATCGACAAGAATTATTTCGAGATCGGCACGCTTGGGCTTTCCGCCAACGTCATCCCCGGCGACGACCATACGGCCACTTCCACTGATCATATTACTGACATGGCGCTGGACGGCACGTATCAATGGCTGAAGGACGACAGGAACGTCATCTCGGCGCACAGCATTTATATCCATGAGAATCTGGATCTCACCCACAGCCACGTGTCTAACGGCACCAATCTGTCGGATTCTCTCAACACCTTCCGAGCCGACGTGTCGTACAGCTACGACAACACCTGGACGCCGACGGTGCAGTATTTCAATACCTGGGGC
>JAGWLJ010000235.1 GCA_028873275.1 Pseudomonadota bacterium | reverse complement strand
GGATGGCTTATCGTCAATACGCCATAGTAATTCAGCGCCTCTGTCGGCATCAAACTGCTCTACCGTATAGCCTAGACTTTCGAGCGCCTCCACTACATGGGAATCGCCCGATGAATTGTAAAGTAATGCAATTTTTCCTGCTGTAGTCATAAGCATCCCCACTTTTAAGTTTAGTTAATATTACTTAACTACAGCAGCAGAGTCAAACATCTATTACGCATCCCGCTCTTCCCAGTTCTGCGCCGCGGGCGGCTCGCCGCCGGTGGCGGGTTCCGGCTGCTGGTAACTGGCGGTGATGAAGGCCGGCAGCGCGCCGGCATTATTTTCCTGAAACGGCTGTTCCTGCTCCTGCGCCGGAGCGGCGGCATTCTCGCCGTTCTGCTGCTGCGGCGGCGGGGTGTAATGCGGGCGGTTCTGCCCCTCCTCCACCATCATGCGGTAGCAATGGTCGGCATGCTGGTAATAATACTCGGCCATGACGCGGTCGCCGGAGGCCAGCGCATTGCGCGCCTGCTCCAGATACTTGGCCTGCGCCGCCGGCCAGTTGCGCCGCGGCCCGCGATGATGCGGGTGGCCGCCCTGCTGGCCATGGCCGCCGCCCTGCTGGAAGCGAGGTTTTCGGTGCTGGTTGTTATAACCGCCGCCGTGTGATGTGGGCTTTCTTCTCATGAAATACTACTCCGTTGGGTTTTGATGGGTGATGATGACGCATCTGGGGATTCCTCCCAGATCTTCCCTGACGCCGGCCACGGCCAGGCCGCAGCGTTCGGCGATATTTTTTACTTCCTTCTGCTGGCCGATGCCGATCTCGAACAGCGCCACGCCGCTCTTGGCCAGCAGCCGCGGCAGTTGCGGCAGGATGGTGCGGTAGGCATCGAGCCCGTCGGCACCGCCGTCCAGCGCCAGCATGGGCTCATAACGGCTGACCTCGGGAGCAAGCGTAGGAATCACCGGCGCCGGGATGTACGGGGGATTGGAAATCACGATATCGAACGGCCCTTCTATGTTTTCGCCCCAGCCGGATTGTACGAAACCGGCCCTTTCCTTCATTCCCAAAGCAGCGGCATTTTCCCCGGCGACATCCAATGCCCTGCCGCTGATATCAACGCCGATGCCCGTCGCCTGCGGCAGTTCCTTAAGCAGCGACAAGAGCAGGCAGCCGGTGCCGGTTCCCAGGTCGAGCAACTTAAGCGCCGCCTGACGGTGAGAGGCATGCTCCAGCGCCGCCTCGATCAGGGTTTCGCTGTCGGGACGGGGATCGAGCGTGTCACCGGTCACCCGGAAACACAGGCCCCAGAATTCCCGCCGGCCGGTCAGCTGCGACACCGGCTGGCGGCCGGCGCGTTTTCCTATCAGTTCCCGAAACTCGGCTTCCTGCCTGGCATCCAGCGGCGCATCGCCACCCAGCCATGCCTCGTGAGCCATGCCCAGCACATGCTGAAGCAACAGCCGCGCATCCAGCGACGCGCTCTCGATGCGCGCCTGCTGTAGCTGGGTCACCGCCTGCCGCAAGGCGTCTTTAGCAGAAATCCGGTGAAATTGCAAAGGAGAGTTTAGCATTTATCCGCCCATTTCTTTTTGCTTCAAGCGATTTGCTTCATCTCTGATGCTGGCTTCGATAGCCTCATCCGACAGTCCCGATACCTCAAACTCATCTCTGCGGAGGCGTAACATAGCCAACGTGTATAAGCGCTTTGTTCGATTATCCGTACCTTCCGCCATTCTTTGCGCGATATTCATAAGACGGCCAGTGCGTTCTTTGGGCGTACTTAAATCATCATCTGCTTCATCAGCCATAGGCAATCCCTTTAATTCAACTCCGCCAGCTTTTTCGCCTGGTCATCGGCCATCAGCGCGTCGGTGAATTCGGCCAGGTCGCCGTTCATCACCTCGTCGATCTTGTAAACGGTGAGGCCGATGCGGTGGTCGGTGACGCGGCCCTGCGGAAAGTTATAGGTACGGATGCGCTCGGAACGGTCGCCGCTGCCGACCTGCTCCTTGCGCGAGGCGGCGCGCTCATTGGCCAGCCGCTCGCGCTCGATTTCATAAAGCCGCGCGCGCAGGACTTTCAGCGCCTTGGCCTTGTTCTTGTGCTGCGATTTTTCGTCCTGCTGCTGCACGATCAGCCCGGTCGGCAGATGCACGATGCGCACCGCCGAATCGGTGGTGTTGACCGACTGGCCGCCGGGGCCGCTCGAGCGGAACACGTCGATGCGCAGATCCTTGTCCTCGATATGCACGTCTACCTCCTCCGCCTCCGGCAGCACGGCCACCGTGGCCGCGGAGGTATGGATGCGGCCCGAGCCTTCCGTCACCGGCACGCGCTGCACGCGGTGCACGCCCGACTCGTATTTGAGCCGCGCGAATACCCCCTGCCCGCTGATCTCAGCCTGCGCCTCCTTGAAGCCGCCGACGCCGGACTCCGAAATCGACATGACCTCAAACCGCCATCCCTGCCGCTGCGCATAGCGCTGGTACATGCGGAAGAGGTCGGCGGCAAACAGCGCCGCCTCCTCGCCGCCGGTGCCGGCGCGCACTTCGAGGATGGCGTTTTTCTCATCGGCGGCGTCGCGCGGCAGGAGAGCCAGCTGCACGGCTTTGGTCAGCTCCGGCAGCTTATGCTCCAGCTCGTGCATCTCTTCTTCGGCCATGGCCTTCATCTCGGGATCGGCCAGCATGGCCTTGCAGTCGCGCAGCGATTTCTGCGCCTCCTGATAGGCCTGGATGGTT
>JAGWLJ010000234.1 GCA_028873275.1 Pseudomonadota bacterium | reverse complement strand
TGTTACCGTCGCATCCGCCGCGCTGGCTTTGCCGGCTTGGGCGCAAACGCCGCCTCCGGGCGGCCAGATGCCTCCGCCCCCAAATGGGCAAATGCCGCCGCCGCCGAACGGGCAGATGATGCCGCAAGGCGAGCATCCCGGAATGATGCCCCCGGCTGGCCAGATGCCGCAGTCTCCCAACGAACAGATGCCGCCGCAGGGCGAACATCAGGGCATGATGCCGCCTCCGGGTGGCCCGCAGGGCGGGATGCCTCCGGCGGGCGCCGGCGCCCCTCAGCCGCAAGGCGGAATGATGCCCCCTCCGGGCGGCCCACAAGGCACTCCGCCGCAAGGCGAGATGATGCCGCCGCCGAATGGTGGTCCACAGGGCGGCACGCCGCCGCAAGGTGGAATGATGCCTCCTCCGGGCGGACCGCAAGGCGCCCCGCCTCCGCAAGGCGGCAGGTAAGAATGGGAAGCCCGGCCTTCAGGCCGGGGGGTAGTGATAGGCGTCAGAGTTCCGGTTTTTGACCACACACCACTACCCAAATGCAAAAGCCCCTACCAGTCATCTGGTAGGGGCTTTTCTTTTATAAAATATAAAATACCACGATAAGTTTCCCTATCGTGGTATCGGAATGTCAAAAATTAAGCGGCTTCTTCCAGCTTAATGTTAACCGCGGAAGTTTTCCCTTTTTCAGTGGCGAGATCGTAGCTTACACGAGCGCCTTCATTCAGGGTGCTTAAGCCTGCGCGCTCCAGCGCACTGATATGCACGAACGCATCAGCACCACCGTTTGCGGGTTGAATGAAACCAAAACCCTTCATCGGGTTAAACCATTTAACAGTACCATTAGCCATAAAAATTCCTTTCTGGCGTTAGACCGTTCACATAATGTGAACAGTTGTAAAGTCTGAGATCAAAGGCGGAATGCCTTATATCTTTATCAAAACGTCAGAAGAGAGAATACCGCTAAGGGGAATCTATATTTGTTCTATCAGAACAAAGCCAAAGGCTTACGCCGATGTGTCAACTGTCATAAATAAAGAGCAATAACAAACTCGACGCGTCATAAACCACATTTTTATTTTAAAGTCAAATAGATATAAAAACCTCATTATCCATCTGCTTTTAATGCATTATATTATTCGCTACCGTAGAGGCTGTTTGCATTTAGATAGCGGCGTGTGGTCAAAAAACCGGAACTCTGACGCCTATCACTATACCCCGGCCTTCAGGCCGGGTTTTTCTTTTGTCGCAGCTTCTCCCAATATTCGAGCCGCTTGATGATCTCGCGCTCGAAGCCGCGCTCCACGGGCGTGTAATATTCCTCGCGTTTCATACCGTCGGGGAAATAATTCTGGCCGGAGAAGGCGTCTTCGGCCTTGTGGTCGTATTCGTAGCCTTTGCTGTAGCCGAGTTCCTTCATCAGCTTGGTCGGTGCGTTTAAAATATGCATCGGCGGCATCAGCGAACCATATTCCCGCGCCGCGCGTGCCGCCGCGCCCTGCGCCACATAAGCGGCATTGGATTTCGGCGCGGTGGCGAGATAAATCACCAGCTGCACCAGCCCCAGCTCGCCCTCCGGGCTGCCTAAGAAATCATACATATCCTTGGCAGCGATAGCCTGCACCAGCGCGTTCGGGTCGGCCATGCCGATATCCTCCGCCGCAAACCGCACCAGCCTGCGGGCGATATAAAGCGGCTGCTCGCCGCCTTCCAGCATCCGCGCCAGCCAGTAGAGCGCCGCCTGCACGTCCGACCCGCGCAGGGATTTGTGCAGTGCGGAAATCAAATTGTAATGCGCCTCCTGTTTCTTGTCGTAAAGCGGCGCGCGCTTCTGCACATACTGGGTAAGCCCCGCCGCATCCAATGGCTTTCCTTTATAGGCGAACAGAATCTCACAGAAATTGAGCAGCGCCCGCCCGTCGCCGTCGGCCATGCCGATCAGCGTTTCCCGCGCATCGGGCGCCAGCGGCAGTTTCTTTTTCTCATGATCCTCGGCGCGCGCCAGTAATTGCTGCATCGCATCAGCATCGAGCCTTTGCAGCACGATTACCTGCATCCGCGAGAGTAGCGCCCCATTCATCTCGAAGGAGGGATTTTCCGTCGTGGCGCCGATCAGCGTAATCGTGCCGTCCTCTACCACCGGCAGGAAGGCATCCTGCTGGCTGCGGTTGAAGCGGTGGATTTCATCGACGAAAACCAGCGTGCGCACCCCGTCCTGACGCCGCTTGCGGGCGCGCTCGAAGATGGCTTTCAAATCCGCCACACCCGAGGCCACCGCCGACACCTGCTCGAACTCGTAACCGCTTTTTTCGGCGATGATGCGCGCCAGCGTCGTCTTGCCACAGCCAGGCGGCCCCCACAGCACCAGCGATACCGGCGCACCGCCATCCAGTATCCGGCGCAGCATGTGGTTTTCACCCAGCACATGCCCCTGCCCGATCACTTCTCCCGCCGCGCGCGGGCGCAGGCGATCGGCAAGCGGCGCCGCATCCGTCATGCTTTGTTCGAACAGCGTTTTCATGACCCTAATATAGGGCGTTTTCAGCTAAATACCAGCTACCGCTTCAGCCACAGCAGCCCACCCGGCGACGCCGCCAGCGCCACCAGCAATCCCAGCTGCACGGACACGATGAGCGCAATGCCGTGCGGCACGCCGGCCAGCGCCAGCATCGCCACCATGCTGGCCTCGCGCACGCCCCAGCCGCCGACGGAAATGGGCAGCATCGCCGCCAGGATCACCG
>JAGWLJ010000012.1 GCA_028873275.1 Pseudomonadota bacterium | reverse complement strand
CATGGCATTGACAGTATCTGGCAGACAGTGATGGCCGACCCGGATGCTAAATCCTTATTTGATTTTCTGGACGGCATGGCGAAAAAAATATCGGATGCATTCCGAGCTTCTATTTATAGCGGCGATGAAGCGACCTTTGAAGAACTTCACAAAACCATGGAAAATATTCTGGGCCGGATGGGTTTTCCAAAAGCGCAAATCGACATGCTGACGGAATTTGCGCAATACGGGATAAATGGCTTCTTCTCCAACTGTAACATTGTCAAAGGAGAAAGCGGGGCGGGTCTTTTAGAAAAACTCCGTCGTTATGCGGCATCGGAGAAATATAGGCATCTTAAAAAGATGTGGGAGAGAGAAGAACAAGAGCTCGCCCAATGGCAGATTCCATATCAGGCTTCCGATGCCCATGAACTGCACAAAATAGACCGGGAGGGCGGGTTCTCATGGCAAGAGAGAATCGAACCGCCGGCAAAAGATTATAGGATACGTTAGCATTGAGAATATTATGACCATGAAAAACCCATCCTCCTCTCTGCAACAGGGATTGATCTTCGACGTTGCCGGCATCGGCAACGCCATCGTCGATGTGCTGAGCTTCGTCGATGAGGCCTTTCTTGCCCGCCAGGATCTCATCAAGGGCACCATGACGCTGGTCGATGAGCATCGCGCCGACGATCTCTATCGCCAGATGGGGCCGGCGACGGAATGCTCCGGCGGCTCGGTGGCCAATAGCCTGGCCGGCATGGCGTCGCTGGGGGCGAAGACGGCCTTCATTGGCAAGGTGAAGAACGACCAACTGGGGGGGATCTTCACGCATGACCTGCATGCCGTCGGCGTGGATTTCTCGACCTCGATGCTGGCGCGCGGCCCCTCCACCGCCAGTTGCTTTGTCTATGTGACGCCGGACGCGCAGCGCACCATGGCCACTTATATCGGCGCCTGTTCGCGCGTGTCGGAAGCGGATATCGACGCGAAGATCATCGAGAGCGCCGCCGTTACCTATATCGAAGGTTATCTGTGGGATACGGAGACGGCCAAGGCGGCCATCCGCAAGGCGGTTGCTCTGGCGCACAAGGCCGGCCGCAAAGTGGCCTTCACCCTGTCGGACGTGTTTTGCGTCGACCGCCACCGCGAGACATTCCTGCAACTGATTGCCAGGGATATCGACATCCTGTTTGCCAACGAGGCCGAACTCAAATCGCTGTACCAGACGCAGGATATGGCGGCGGCCATGGCCGAGTTGCGCGACCTGTGCAGGCTGGCCGTGGTGACGCGCAGTGAAAAAGGCTGCATGGTGCTTACGAAAGACGCCGTAGAAGAAGTTCCCGCGCAGAAAATCGGCCGGGTGATCGATACCACCGGCGCCGGCGACCTTTTCGCCAGCGGCTTTCTTTACGGGCTTACGCGTAATCAGGATCTCAAATCCTGCGCCGAACTCGGCAATCGTTGCGCTGGCGAAATCATCCAGCAGCTGGGCGCGCGCAGCATGCGCCCGCTCAAAGAGCTGGTGGCATAGTGTTCGGGGATTTGCGACTCTACACCCACCCCCGCATTCTCGCCATTCTCTGTCTGGGATTTTCCAGCGGGCTGCCGCTGGCGCTCACCGCTTCCACCCTTGGCGTATGGCTGACCGAATCCGGCGTCAGCAAAGCGGCCATAGGGCTGTTCGCCGCTGCCGCTACGCCGTATGCCCTGAAATTCCTGTGGTCGCCGCTGATCGACGGCATGCCCTTTCCAGGACTTTCGAAACTGCTGGGCCGCCGTCGCGGCTGGCTGGTTGCCACGCAGCTGGCGCTGGCAGGGACGCTGGTTTTGCTGGGGCTGGCCGATCCGGCGATCAATCCCTGGCTCACTGCCGTCATGGCGTTGCTGGTCGCCATTGCCTCGGCCAGCCAGGACATCGTCATCGATGCCTACCGTGTCGAGATTCTTAAGCCTGAGCAGCAGGGAGCAGGGGCTGCGGCCGCGGTGCTGGGCTACCGCTTGGGGATGATCGCCTCCTCGGCCGGGGCGCTTTACCTGGCGGCCTATGCTGGCTGGACGATTGCCTACTGGCTGATGGCGGCGCTGATGGGGATAGGGATGGTAGCTGTGTTGCTGTCGCCGGAGCCAAATAAAATCAGAGAATCAGAAAAATCTGATTTTCTGCATTGGATGCGCGCGCATGTGCTGGAGCCTTTTACTGATTTCATGCAGCGCCCGCACTGGCTGGTCATTCTGCTGTTCATCATTCTTTACAAGCTGGGCGATGCCTTCATGGGGGTGATGACCAATCCCTTCCTGATCGATATCGGGTTCACCAAGGAGCAGATCGCCAGTATCGTCAAGCTGTACGGCGTCATCGCCACCATTATCGGCAGCGTTATCGGCGGAGCGCTGGTGTTTCGCTGGGGCGCGGCGCGCAGCCTGTGGGTGTGCGGCATCGCGCATGCGGTCACCAACCTGATGTTCGTGCTGCAGGCCAGGGCAGGGGCGGATAGCGGACTCCTGGCGTTATCGATCACGCTTGAGAACATCAGCGGCGGCATGGGCACGTCCGCTTTCGTGGCTTATTTAAGCGGACTGACGCATGCCCGGTTCACTGCTACGCAATATGCGCTGTTAAGCTCGCTGGCCGCCTTCGGCCGCACCTGGCTGTCCACCCCGTCGGGCTGGCTGGCCGGGAAACTGGGCTGGGAGAAATTTTTCCTGCTGGCCGCCCTGCTGGCCCTGCCTGGTCTTGTGTTATTGCTTTATTTGATGAAATTAAATGGCCATGGCCCCGAGAAGGCCAATGACGATGATAACGACCAGCACCGGTATCTGTAGCTTCATAATCCCCTCAAAGTTAATTATTGGTTAATATAGCATAACCGGCAGCGAAATGCTACGGCCATTTCACTTCCGGCGGCAATGACATCAGTATGGCTTCGGTATTGCCCCCGGTCATCAGGCCGAAGCGCGTGCCGCGATCGTAAAGCAGGTTGAATTCGACATAGCGGCTACGCTTAACCAATTGATATTCCCTTTGCTCCGGCGTCCATATTTTTTGTATATGGCGGCGCACCAGCTGCGGGTAAATCCTGAGGAAAGCCTCGCCCACCGCCTGAGTAAAAGCGAAGTCTTTCTGCCAGTCGCCGCTGTCCAGGTAATCATAGAATATGCCGCCCGCGCCACGCGGCTCGTTGCGGTGCTTCAGGTAAAAATACTCATCGCACCAGGCCTTGTATTTAGGATAATAAGCCGGATCGAAGACGTCGCAGGCTTCTTTGAAGGCGGCATGAAAATCATTTGTATCTTCCTCGACGGAATACGTCGGCGTCAGATCAGCACCGCCGCCGAACCATAGCTTCGCCTGCTTGCCCAATACGATCATGCGCGTGTTCATATGCACCGCCGGCACCAGCGGCGAGCATAGGTGCGCCACCAGCGAAATGCCGCTGGCCCAGAATTGCGGATTTTGCTCGGCGCCTGGAATTTCCCTGCGCATGGTCTCCGAGAATTCTCCATGGACAGTAGAGATGTTTACGCCGACCTTTTCAAATACACGCCCGCGCAGGATCGACATTTCGCCGCCCCCACCGCCTTCCCGCTGCCAGGGGGTGCGGGTGAAGGAGGATGTGGCGATGCGGTGATGTGAAGATGTGACGAATTCCTGCTCAATGCGCTCGAATTCCGCGCATATCCGGTCGCGTAATTCCTGGAACCAGGTACTGGCGAGCTGTTGCCTATCCATATCGTCACATCCTCATGTCGTCACATTGTTTACCTGCCGCAGCGCCTCTCCCAGCACCATGGCGGCGGCCATAGCCACGTTGAGCGAGCGCGCTTCGCTGCGCATCGGAATGGTCACCTGCGCATCCACCGCTCCCCGCACATAGTCCGGCACGCCGGCCGATTCGCGGCCCAAAAGCAGCGTATCCGCGGTGGCGAAAGAGAAATCCGTATACGGCACGGGCGCTTTCGTGGTGAGGAGTACCAGCCGTCCGGGCTGCTGTATTTGACGGAAATCAAGAAACGCCTGCCAGGAGGAATGGCGCATGATATCGGCCAGCTCGTAGTAATCGAGCGCCGTGCGCTTGATCCGCCTGATTTCCCAGGGAAACCCGCAGGGCTCGATGATATGGAGGCGCGCGCCCAGACAGGCCGCCAGGCGCATCAGCGCGCCGGTATTTTGCGGGATATCCGGCTCGAAAAGGGCTATTTCCATGAATTTAAAAGACTATTCCTGTACGCAAAAATGTCATAAAAAAGCCGTTTATCACGAAGCGGAAATCGAAGATAATGGTAAATGATCAACCCGAGCGTTTTCCGCGTGATGCCCCTCAATCCCGATCCGAGATTCAATGCGTTTTTCATGCTGACCGGCGTGACGTTCAGTGCCTTTGCCTCCGGCTTTGGCGTTTGCCTGTTCAACCTCGACACGGTAGGCAGCTGCGTGGCGGTGGCCAATAGCTGGATGGGCACGTTCCAGGCGATGGGCGATCATCTTATTGCCTGGGGGATTGCCCTCGTCAAAGCAGCCTTCCACCAGTAAACTACGCCATAAACAGGCCGCCGTTGATATGCAGCGTCTGACCGGTGACGTAAGCCGCCTGGTCGCTGGCGAGATACAGCGCTCCGGCGGCGATATCCTCGGCCGTTCCCATGCGCCCCAGCGGAATATTCTGGTTGATGCGGGCTTTCTGCTCATCGTTTAAAGCATCGGTCATGGCGGTGGCGATGAAGCCGGGCGCGATGCAGTTGACGGTAATACCGCGCGAGGCCACTTCCTGCGCCAGCGATTTGGCCATGCCGGTCAACCCCGCTTTCGAGGCGCAGTAATTGGCCTGTCCCGGGTTGCCCGTCGAGCCCACCACCGAAGTGATGAAGATAATGCGGCCGAAGCGGCGCTTGAGCATACCGCGCAGGGCGGCGCGCGCCATGCGGAAGCTGGCGGTCAGGTTGATATCGATCACCTGCTGCCATTCCTCATCCTTCATGCGCAGCGCCAGATTGTCCTTGGTGACGCCGGCATTGAGCACCAGTATATCCAGCCCGCCCAGCTTTTCCTCGGCATCCTTGATCAGCTGCTCGACGGTATCGAGCTTCGAGAGGTCGCAGGGGAGGGGAGTCGCCGCGCCGAGGCTCTGCGCCAGCGCCTCCAGCTTCTCCATTTTACTGCCCGAAATGGCCAGCTGCGCACCCGCCTGGTGCAGCGTCTTGGCAATCGCTCCGCCAATACCGCCGGTAGCGCCGGTGATGAGGGCTTTTTTATTGGATAGAGAAAATATCATGCCGCATTTATTGCGGCATCCGGTAAAAAATGCAACTTTTTACTATAAGGCATTCGAACCCGGGTATTACTCCACCCGCGCAAACACTTCCAGATCCGCCGGGGTGCCGATGGCGAGCGTTTCCATGTCCGGCGCGATGCGCTTGTTTAATCCTGAAAGAACCTTGCCGTTGCCGATTTCCAGCGCGCGGGTGACGCCCTGGGCGGCGAGATACTGCACCGATTCCCGCCAGCGCACCATGCCGGTCACCTGGTCCACCAGCAGGCGGCGGATGGTGGCGGGGTCGCTCTCGGCGCTGGCGGTGACGTTGGCCACCACCGGCACGCAGGGAGCGGACAGCCGGGCCACTGACAGGGCTTCAGCCATGATGCCGGCGGCGGGGGCCATCAGCGGACAGTGGAAGGGCGCGCTGACATCAAGCAGCACGGCGCGCTTGGCGCCTTTGCCCTTGGCGATCTCGATGGCGCGTTCGACAGCCGTTTTTGTGCCGCTGACCACCACCTGCCCCGGCGCGTTGTCGTTGGCGACCGTGCAAACCTCGTCCTGCGCCGCTTCGGCAGCGATAACCGCCGCTGCGACGTAATCGACGCTCAGCAGCGCCGCCATGGCGCCGCGTCCGGCAGGAACGGATTTCTGCATGGCCTTGCCGCGCACGCGCAGCAACCGCGCCGCATCGGTCAGCGTGAGCGCCCCGGCGGCGCACAGCGCCGTATATTCGCCCAGCGAATGCCCGGCGACGAAAGCCGATTGCTTCGAAACGTCGAAGCCATGTTCCACCTGCAGCACGCGCAGCACGGCGATCGAGGTGGCCATAATGGCGGGCTGGGCGTTTTCGGTCAGCGTGAGTTGCTCCTGCGGCCCATTAAAAATGATATCGGAAAGGTTTTCGCCGAGGGCGGCATCGACCTCCTCGAACACTTGGCGGGCGCAGGCGAAATTCTCCGCCATCTCACGTCCCATGCCTGCCGATTGCGAACCCTGTCCCGGGAAAAGCAGTGCTTTCTTCATGAATCGTCCTTTGCCTCGTAATGCGTTGCGCATAATGAAAAATACCTAACATGCCGGCAGGATTTGGCAAGAAATGATGTGCTATTCAAGGCAAAGAGCCATCCCCGGGCGGGGATGGCTCTTTTTCATCATTTCTTATTACTGAAGAGGTTCAGGGGCTGTTGTGTCAGCCCGAAGGTGAACCCCTTTTCCGACGAGGCTTCCAGCCGCGCCGTTCCATACTGGTTAAAATTCAGGTCCAGAAAGAACGACACGGTGGTGTACTGCGTAGCGCGGCAACCACCACAAACCGTGATAACCAGCGCCGCCAGAACACACTTCACGAATCCCTTCATCGCTGCTCCTTCCCCCAAATTGATGGGGAGCAGAAACACATCCTGCCTGTCTTAGTTTCCTAAGACACTATCCTTTGCGCCGCTGACATTATCCGAATGCCGGCGTTGTCCTGCCCCCAGGACACGCAAAGAAAAACACTGCCGCTATATTAATCTATTGTTAACAATTTGTACAGGGAAAAGGGCAAAAAAATACCACCCCTGGGCGTGGGGTGGTATTGGATTGGCGGGGGAAGCACTTCCTTATTTTGGAAGACCTTCCCGCCCCTTGTACTTCATCCGGAAGCCTTTGTCGGTTCCGGCATGCTGCGTGAAGTCCGGCCGAACGAGGGTCGACTTCTTAGCAAAGGTCTCCAGGGGAGATCCCTGGGGCACGTCCAACCGCATCCAGTACGTTGGCATGTAGCTGGGGGTAACGTGAACAAACCGGCATGGATGGAAGATACCTTCAACCTCTAACGCCAGTTTGTTGTCCTTCGCATTGTAGCGAAAGATGCCCTCCAGCGTTTTGCCTTCCCCGATGATTTCCCATTGGCTGCCATTCAGCAGTCGTTTGGTGTAAACATCGAGCTTCCTGGCTTCGTAGCCGAACTCCACAGTCTCGTGGAGTGCTTTGATCTCCTTTTCCTCAATCTGACCGGGTGTCAGGCCTTCCTGCGCACCCAATGACGAGTAGAGGAACGGAACCGCGAACGCCAGCACGAACATGATGCTCTTCTTCATCTGATTCTCCTTCTGCCTGCGGCAGAAAAAAGAAACCCTTCGCAGTCACAGTTGGAATTTCGCCCTTCCATCCCATGACTTTGGCTTTTGGCACAGGCGTTATCGAGCGCCCGTTTTTATACTGAACAAGTCAGCAGCCAGAAAGCAAATGAGCCATTATATTAACATTTATTTAATATTTTTGCAACGCATAGAACGCCGATCAAAAACACTCCAATTACCGCTTGCAATCCCGAAAAAAAGGGCTATTAATAGAGCCCCTTTGAAAATACCAGTCGATAAATCAGGAGTTTATCTAAAATGCCGCTCTACGAAAGCACCTTTGTCGCCCGTCAGGACCTGTCGCGCCAGGATGTCGGCAAGCTGACCGAAAGCCTGACCGCCATCGTTGAGCAGGGCGGCGGCAAGGTCGTCAAAAACGAATACTGGGGCTTGCGCGGCCTCGCCTACCGCATCCAGAAGAACCGCCGCGGCCATTACGCCTGGCTGGCCATCGACGCCCCCGCCGATGCGGTGAAAGAGCTGGAGCGCAACCTGCGCATCAACGAAGACGTCATCCGCACCCTGACCGTGCGCGTCGAGGAAATTTCCGAAGGCCCGTCGGTCATGATGCAGCAGTCAAGAAGCCGCGACGAGGGCGCGCCGGATACCGGCGAAGCGCCTGCCGCCGCTTCCGAAGAAATCGCCAGCTAGGAGTTCGCCATGGAAAGACCCGATAACGCCGGCCAGGGCCGCAAAGTATTTTTCCGCCGCAAGAAAAGCTGCCCGCTGACCGGCGCCAACGCTCCAAAGATCGATTACAAGGACGTCAAGCTGCTGTCGCGCTTCGTCTCCGAGCGCGGCAAGATCCTGCCGTCGCGCATCACCTCGGTGTCGCATAAGAAGCAGCGCCACCTGGCCACCGCCATCAAGCGCGCCCGCAACCTGGCCCTGCTGCCCTTCGTCACGCAGTAATAAAACTCCGCATCCCCGCCTGCGCGGGGACAGGCTTGTTGCGGGGTCTGGTGTAACGTGGTAATACCGGACCCCGTTATCCGCTCGCTCCAACGGGGTTATGACTAAATCCCTTATCGATACGCTTACCGCCGGTGTGCTGACGGCCGTTTTGTTCCTGTCCGTATTCGGCATGGGGCTCGGCTTTCTTTTCATGTTCCTGCCGACGCTGCCGCTGTTTTATACGGGATTCGGCCGCGGCCCGAAATCGGCCCTCGACGCCATGCTGGCCGCCGCCGTGCTGATCGGCGCCATCGCCGGAGTGCCCGCCGGGGTGTTCTTCCTGCTGCTCCTGGGGCTGCCGGCCTGGTATATCAGCCGGGAAAGCCTGCGCCTGCGGGTGGAAGGCGCCCGCCGCAAATGGATGCCCGTCGGCATGATCATCACCCATCTGACGCTTTATGCCTGCGCGCTGGTCGGGCTGATGGGGTTGTTTTACGCCTTTCAGCCGGGCGGGGTGGCGGGCCTGCTGTCGCAGAATATCCACGAGGCCTTCGCCGATCTCGAGGACGATTACGGCGATATCCTCGACATGCTGGCCAGCCAGTGGTCGTTCCTGGTATTTCCGGTCACCATCTGGCTGTGGGGGCTGGCGCTGTATGCGCATGGCTGGGTGGCGCACCGGCTGCTCAGGGGGAAGGCGCTCCGGCCCGATTTCGCCGTCGGCCGGTTTTCCATCCCGGGCTGGATGCTATGGCTGCTGGCCATCTGCGGTTTGGCCTCGCTGATCGGCAGCCCGTCGATGAGCCTGGTCGGCAAGTCGACGCTGATCTCGCTGATGCTGCCCTATTTTTTTTCCGGCACGGCGCTGATGCACGATGCCAGCCGCTCCTGGCCAAACCGACGGTTTTTCCTCTTTTTTATCTATTTCGTGATTTTCGCCCAGTTCTGGCCGGCGCTGGCCCTGTCGGGGGTGGGCCTCTGGCACCAGATTAAGTGCTTGTCAGCGGCCGAAAAGTGATCTAAGAGAGGAGCCCCCTTAAACGCTAGAGGCTCGTATGGAAGTCATTTTATTGGAACGTATCACCCGCCTGGGCGGTATCGGCGACGTGGTGAAGGTCAGGAACGGCTATGGCCGTAATTTCCTTATCCCGCAGAAAAAGGCGCTGCGCGCCAGTGACGACAACAAGAAAGTGTTCGAGGAGCGCCGCCATATCATCGAGGAGCAGAACGCCAAAGCCAGGGCGGAAGCGGAAACCCATGCCAAAACCCTCGACGGCATGACGCTGACCCTGATGCGCCAGGCCAGCCAGGAAGGCAAGCTCTATGGCTCGGTCGCCGTGCGCGATATCGCCGAGGCCTTCAAGGAAGCCGGTCACGACGTGCCCAAGAGCCAGATCGTTCTTGCCAATACCATCAAGAGCATCGGCGATTACCCGGTTCGCCTGACCCTGCATGCCGAAGTGACGGCTACCGTTACCGTCAGTGTCGTGCGCAGCGAACAGGAAGAGGCCTAAAGCGGCTCGATCGCCTTCAGCAGCGCTTCGCGCACCTGCTGCAGCTTGGCGTCGTGGGTGATTTTCATGCCAAAGATGTCCTTGACGTAGAACACGTCGGCGGCTTGCGTGCCGTAGGTGGAGATGTGCGCCGTGGCGATCTGCAGCCCGAGCGCCGCCATCGTTTGCGTGACATCATAGAGAAATCCCGGCCGGTCATGCCCGGTCAACTCGACGACGCTGCAGATATGGCTGGCGTTATTTTCGATGAACACCTGCGCCGGCGCCCTGACGGCGTCGCGGCTGGGATGCGCGGAGCGGGTGCGCTTGAGCAGCGCCTCCGCCAGGTCCAGTTCGCCGCATAGCGCCTGCTCGATATAGACCGACATGCGGGCCAGCCGGTCCGGCCGGTCGAATACCTGCCCGGCCGCGTCCTGCACCTGGAATACGTCCACCGCCAACCCGTCCTTCAGCGTAAATATCTTGGCGCTGATAATGCCCGCCCCCGCCAATGCCATGGCGCCCGCCAGTTTGGAGAAGAGCGCGTGCTGGTCGTAGGTGACGAGAGTAATCTCGGTCATCGAGCGTTCGTAATCGTGCTGCGTATCCATCAGCAGCGGCAGCTGCGAACCTCTCGCCTCGCGTATCATGCGCGCGATGACAGCGTGGCGCGGTGCGTCGAAGCTGGCGCGGAACGCCGGGCTTCCCTGTTCCAGGTAGGCGTCGACCTCGCTTTCCTTCCATCCCGGCAGAGCCATCAGCAATTTCTGGCGCAGGCTGTCCGCCTCCTGCGGCCTGAGCTCGACGGCGGCGGTGCCCATGGCCTGCTCGGCGCGGCGGAACAGCTCGCGCATCAAAGCCGCTTTCCAGGCGTTCCACACTGCCGGGCCGACGGCGCGGATATCGGCCACCGTCAGCACCAGCAGCAGCTTGAGCCGCTCCGGCGATTTCACCGTGGCGACGAAATCCTGCACGGTGCGCGGGTCCTCGATATCGCGCTTAAACACGGTATTGGAGAAGAGCAGGTGCTGCCGCACCAGCCAGGCGGCGGTTTCCGCTTCGTCGATGGAGAAGCCGAAGCGCCGGGCCAGCCGGGTGACGATGCGTTCTCCCAGCGTGGAGTGATCGCCGCCGCGGCCTTTGGCGATATCGTGGCAGAACAGGGCCAGGTAAAGCACACGTTTCATCTGCAGGCGGCGGATGATTTCGCTGGCCAGCGGCAGCTCGGCGGCCAGCTTTCCCTGCTCGACGTTATGGAGGATTCCCAGCGCCACCAGCGTATGCTCGTCGACGGTATAGACATGGTACATATTGAACTGCGTCTGGCCGATGACGCGGCCGAATTCGGGAATGAACCGGCCCAGCACTCCGGCCTCGCTCATGCGCCGGAGCGTGGCTTCCGGGCCCTGGTAGGCCAGCAATATATCGAGAAACAGCGCGTTGGCGCGGGGATCCTGGCGCAGGTTGTCGTTGATGCGGCGCAGGTTGCGCCCGATCAGCCGCAGCGCCTTCGGATGAATGTCGAGATCATGCAGCTGCGCCATGCGGAACAGCTCGATCATCAGCACCGGATCTTTCTCGAAGCTGTCTTCATGGCGCACATTGAGCCGCTCGCCGTCGATGCGGAAAGCGCCCAGTTTCCACGGCGCTGTCGTCAGCCAGGCCAGCGACCGGCGCGGCCGCCGCTGGTGTTCTTCCTCCAGCAGGGCGCAGAAGATGCGGGTAAGGCTGCCCACCGTTCGCACCGCCGCGAAATAATGTCGCATAAAGCGTTCGATGGAACGGTTGATGGAAGGATGCGGATATCCCATCAGCGGCGCCAGCGCCTGCTGGCGGTCAAAGGTAAGGCGCTCCTCCGGCCGCCCGGCCAGGTAATGCAGATGGATGCGCGTGCGCCATAGAAACGTGCGGGCGCGATCAAAGGCGCGGTATTCCTCCGGCGTGAGCAGTTTCATCTTTACCAGGTCTTTGATCGTGCCGATGGAGTAAATATACTGCGCCAGCCACCACAGCGTATGCAGGTCGCGAAGGCCGCCCTTGCCCTCCTTGACATTGGGCTCGAGCATGTAGCGCGAGTCGCCGAAACGCAGGTGGCGGGCGTCGCGCTCGGCGAGCTTGGCTTCGACGAATTCCAGCGCCGCCCCGACGACGATCTCCTGCCTGAAATGCCGGTGGAACCGCTCATATAATGCCGCATTGCCGGCCAGCAGGCGGGCATCGAGCAGGGTGGTGCGAATGGTCATGTCCTCCTTCGCCAGCGTCATGGCCTCGTCCAGGCTGCGATGCGCATGGCCGACGGCAAGGCCGAGATCCCACAGGACATACAGCATGGATTCGGCGATGGCGGCGGCATGAGCGGAGTCGCCTTCATAGAGGAAAAGTAGGTCGATATCGGAATAGGGAAAAAGCTCCCGGCGGCCATAACCGCCCACGGCGATCAGGGATATTCCCACTCCTCCATGAGGGGAGAAGAAAGAGAACAGCGATTGCAGCAATTCGTCCATGGCATGGCTGTGCGCCGCCAGCATGGACGCCGCATCGTTCGATGCCAGAAATCTGTCTTTGATGGCCTGCCGCTCACCGTCAAGCCAGTTGCGGCAGAGGGAAAGGATTTTTTCCTTGTCCGGCTTGCCGCGCAATGCCGCCAGCGGCTGGCCCAGCGGCTCCGATGGGGAGGTGCTCATGGAGATATTCTAGGGGTATTAGAGGGACGCGTCTATGCGGCGATTGCAGAGATCAGTTAAATAGATGTTGGGCTGCCACAGAAGGTGAAGCAAACAGTTTCGACCGCACATAGGTAATTGCACGGGCTGTAGAAATATTCCCAATATTAAAAGCCCGCAATGCTTTTTCCAGATCTTCCACTGGGATTCCAAGCATACCCAAATTCGCTGCCGCACTGGCCCGCACACCGGCATTTTGCAGCTGCTGTACCGCTTTATCCCTTGCCTCCTCAAGCGCCGCTGTCGTGCTGCCCTCGAACCCAAAATAAACTTTGGTGTCTATGCCTGGATAGATGGTAATGCTGTTAAGCCCAAAAGCCGAATTATAGACAAGAATGTAATCATTTGACCGATTATTTTTTTCGCCGGGAAGCCCAATAGATGCTGGCATAGCTGTTTATCCTATTATTTTTCCAATAGTGACATATCCGGTTCGCGGCGTCCGGCCAGCACATCGCTGGCCTGCCGGTGATCAAGCTCGCCCTCCCATTTGGCGATCATGACGGTGGCCAGTCCGTTGCCGACGATGTTGACGATGGCGCGGCCGTTCGACATGAAGCGGTCGATGGCGAAGATCA